>SLCJ01000244.1 GCA_007125835.1 Verrucomicrobiales bacterium
GGAATTCGATGGAATCGACTCCGTGCGGCGGCCCGGAGGCAGCGGCGGTTGCAGTGGAATAAAGCTCCTGATAGAAAAAATCGTCATCACTGCCCTTATGCCAGAGACTGTTTCCGCCCTCTGTGGTCGTAGATTTCACGATACCGAAATCACGAAATCCGGCGTCCCACAAGAGGCGGCCGAACGCCACCTCCGGCCCGCCGCCTGTGGCCAGCGTGCCCCATTCGTCACCATCAAAGAACCAGATCCCGCCCTCCTTTTCTGCAGGGTGGCTTCCCGGCGGCGGCTGGTTAAGTGGCGTCTCCCCTGGCAGGCCGTGGGCGTTTCCTGCTCCTCCCAGCACGAATACCGGCAGGATGACATCCGATTCGCCGACATGGGTGCTGCCTGTTGGGCCGGACTGGCCTTGATGGCCTTGAATGGTGGAGAGACGGGGCTCTACGGCCACCGCATGAGTGGTGGCAAACAATGCGGACATGCCGAGGCAAAGGATGAAAAGATGCTTCATGGGATCGGTGGGCGGGCCCGCAGACGACCCGGGAGCGCACAAGCCAAAATGCACCATAATCCCCCGCTCCGAAATCCCGGACAAGCTGTCGCCTTTTCCTACCAGTGGGTTCGGAAAAAATCCCTTAGCAATAATATGCCAGATGTAAGGCGGACTACACTAGACCAGCGCGGCGCGGATGCGCTCGACCAGGGTGTTGTCACGCAGGCCGCTGTCGCGTAACAAATAGACGCTGGCGGCCAGCATTTGTTCGCGGGCCGGTGAAGGAAGGTGCTCGTAGTCTTCCAGAATCGCCGAGCTGTATTTGTAGTCGTGCGAGTTGGTGCCCTTGAGGAAAATCAAGCGGCGGGCCGCGCCTCCAATGGCCACCGGGTTCGGATCGCGCTGCAGCTGACCCAGCACCTTGCGTGACGCCAGAGTGGGATCGTCCCCGAGATCAGCGAAAATCTCCTCGGCGGCGGCGGCGGGATCGGCGGCTTCCGGCACCAACGGGTCGATCTCATCGATCCGCCGCGAGGGCTCGTCCGTCCGGCGCTTGAACATCGGCAGGAACGACGCGTTCTGAAGAAGAAGCATGCGCCGGGTGTCGCGGTCGCGACAGCGGTTCCAGGCATAATGAATGGCGTTGGTGAAGGTCATCGCGTGCAACGACAGGATGTTCGGTGTTTGCATCACCAACTCGCCGGCCCCGAGAAAACAGCCCGCCATCAGCGAGCGCGCGGAAATCCCTTTGTTCAGGCGGTCGACCACCAATTGACTGAGGTCGGCAGGATTACCTCCCTCGCGCACGGCATGGACCAGGGCCAGCGAGGAGTCATGATCCTCACGGCCGGCCAGCCAGTGGCGCGGCCCCGAGTCGACGCGTTCGAGATTCAGGCGGAAAGGTCGGTCGGCACGCAGATCCTCATCGGCGGGGTTTCGCGAATCGCCGGAGCGGCAGAGCAGTGCGTAGGCCAGAGAGCGCAGCACCGGTTCGGCATGATGCCATCCGATGACCTCGAGCGTGCGAAAGCTGTTGGCGACGTAAATCGCCTTGTGGCCGATGTCGCGGAAATCGCGCGAACCGTAACGGGCAAACAGATCAAACAGATCGCCCGCGTTGTGATGGCGCGCCAAGGCCGCGACCGCAGCATCGGCTCCGGCCTCGTCCCATCGGTCCATGGCCTGCACAAATGCGGCGCGCGCCCGATGCGCCGACGGCACGGCGGATTCGTCCACCGGGGCCATCGTCCAGTTGCCCTCGCGGATGTCGCGTGCCTGCGAAGACTTGAAATAATCGAGGGCCCAGAAGATCGGCAGCCAGCGATCGGAATCCGGCGAGGCCATGGCCGCCAGGTGGGCTGAGTTGACGACCAGCACGGCATGGAATTTGAAACCCACTGGGCGCGGCTGAATGTTACGCACTCCGGCCAGCATGAGCGCCGCCAGGACCTCGCGGTAACTGAGGCCGCGATGCACGATGCGGTCGGCCACCTCCTCAAGAAGCCTCTCGCGCGGTGTTTCCTCAATCAAGCGCACCAGCGGCTCGATGTCCGGATGCAAACGCACCGCGTCGCCATCGACCTGCACTTCCCCGGCACTCACGGCGGGAAGGCGGTCGAGGAAACCAAACCGGGCACCGAGCGCGGCAACCGTGCCGCCAAGAGCAGCATTGCGGAGAAAGCGGCGTCGGGGGATCTGGATCCCGGAATACGGGTGTGGGGGTTCCTGACTCATCTCTCCTGAGATGTAACCACCCACGACAGCGCGGTGTTGCGGACATTGTCCCGATCACACTGAGGAACACCAGGAAACCGGCCCCGATCAGGACCGGATTCCCGGTGCGATGGTGCTCGGAATCAGAAGTGAAACCTGACACCGGAGAAGAACGTCAAGGCATTGAACGTTCCCCCCACCGACTGCTCCATGCGGCTGAATTCCACACCATTCTGCAGGCGCAGACGCTGGTCGCCACCCACGGCATAATTGATTCCGAGATAGAGAGCCTGGTAGAGATCTCCCGTAGTCGAACGGAGGTCTGGAGCTTCCCGTTCGTAGCGGCTTTGCAGGCCGAAGCCATCGCTGGAATTCGAGCCGGCCAGCTGATAGCGGCCCACCAAGCGGAACCTGTCGTTCAGATCATACATTGGCAGAATCGTCAGACCATACACATCGGCGCGCCCCGAATCACCGCTGCCATAGAGCACTTCGCCCATCAGACTGAGCTTGCCCGAGGTGTAGAGGTGGCTCAAGGCCACGAGGTGATCGTATCCCTTCGTGTTATTGCGCGGTGCATCGGTATCGATGTCAGAGTAAAGGTAGTCGAGACGTGTGGTGCCGAACTCCGATCCGCGGGAAAGGCCGAAATAGGCCGAAAACCCGCCGTCGAAAGCCGGGTACCACCAGTCGGGATCCACCGTGTTGTCGAACACGCCGCCGAAGACGGTGTAGTCACCCGTCTTCACCTCGCCCAGCACGCCGCCCATCTTGTCGGGCACGGCTTGGTTGACGATACGCGAACGCTCCATGGTCGCCACGCTGTTCGAGGAGGTGCGCCACTCATGGGTCACCGGCGCTTTGAATTTACCGACAGTGATCCTGGTGTCGTCCGTGGGTTTGAAGCGCAGGGTCACATCCTCCAGGTTGTCGACGAATCGCCCCCCATCCCAGGTTACGTTGAAATTTGACGAAAGATCAACGCCTGCCGCGAACTTGGCACTGAATCCAAGGCGGCGGCGGCGGTTGTCCCAATCGTCGGCATTTCCCTGATTCGAGTCGAGGTAGTAATATTGTCCGTGGTAGCGGCCGATCAACAAGAACGACTGGAGAAACGAACCCTCCGGGTTGTCGTAGAGCGTTGGCAGACCAAGGACGGTGTCCAGGAGACTGCTTTGCACCGGCTCTTCCACCGGAGTGGAGTCAAGCGCGATCGTGCCGGCTCCGGCAAAGGAACCCAATACCGCGAACGCGGCCAGCGAGGCTGTTTTGTGTGTCATTTTTTGTATTTGTTAGTTTTGAGGTGAAAATCCCCGGCCGTCCTGATGGTTGGACGGCCGGGAGGGGTTGGGGAACGTTTCAGTTGGCGAGTGCTTCGAGCACTTCGGCGGCCACGGCGGCGGGCAGCGGATAGAAGCCGTAATCCGCCACAATTTGCTGGCCTTCGCGGGAGAGGACGAACTTGACGAACTCGTGGGTCAGGCGGTCCATGTCCTCGCCCGGCTTCTTGTTCACATAGACCATGAGGTAGCGGGCCAGCGGGTAGTCGCCAGTCATACAGTTCTCATAGGTGGCATCGAAGTATTCGCCCTCTTCGACGCCGAGCGGCACCACGCGCACGCCCGAGGTGCGGTAGCCGAGACCGGAGTAGCCGATGCCGTAGAGATCGGTGGCCACGCCCTGGACCACCGCCGAGGAGCCTGGCTGCTCTTTGACGCTACTCTTGAAGTCGCCATTGCCGAGCGCGATCTCTTTGAAAAACCCATAGGTTCCCGAGGCGCTGTTGCGCCCGTAGATCGACACGGCGCGCCCGGCCCAGGGCTCGACACCCACCTGACCCCAGTCGCTGATTGTCGAGCCACCAAGGCGGTAGGTCGAAGAGAAAATGCCGTCGACCTGCTGGAGGGTGAGACCTTCGACAGGATTGTCACGATGCGCGAACACAGCGACGGCGTCGATCGCCACCTTCACCTCGGTGGGTCGGTGCCCGAAACGCTCCTCGAAGGTATCGATTTCCTCGCCCCGCATCGGACGGCTCATCGGGCCGATCTGCGCCGTGCCCTCGATCAGGGCCGCCGGCGCGGTGGACGAACCCGCGCCCTCGATCTGAATGTTGACGTTCGGGTAATGAACACGGAACGATTCCGCCCACTTGGTCATCAGGTTGTTGAGGGTGTCGGAGCCGATGGAGTTCAGGTTGCCCGATACGCCGGAAACCGGCTGGTAGGTGGGAAGCTCCGGATCGACTTCGGCGGCGCTGAGTGCGCTGGCGGATGCGGCGAGAAGGCCGGCGAGGAGGAATGGTTTCATGCGATTTTTATTTGTTGGTGTTTTGTTATTCTCGAGGTGGTGCCGCACCTTGCACCGGATTCGGCTCCAGTGTCGACACCGCAACCCTTTCACGGAAACACCCCCTTGGGCAAGCATTCAAGTGTGACACTTTTGCTACTTAGAGGACGGCGTGGCACTCCCACCCGCGACCTCGAACACATCCATATTCCCGCGTTCCGCGCCGGCCAGCCAGGACAGGCTTGTTGTCGCGGCAAGGGTTTGCATGCCGGACGGCAGTGCATCGAGAAGCCGCCTTCGCCGCATGGGGTCCAGCTCGCCGAAGATATCGTCGATCAACACAAGAGGTCGTCTCGAACCCACCTCCTCAAGCACCTTCGCCTGCGCCAGCTTGAGCGCGAGAGCGATCCCCC
>SLCJ01000237.1 GCA_007125835.1 Verrucomicrobiales bacterium
AGGCGTACACATCCACCGCAAATTGCTCGCTCAATTCACGCAAACGATCCCTCACCCACCCTCGCCGATGCTCGTAGCTGCGACCCGAATACGCATCCTCCCCGCACAAAAACGCCCGCCGCACACAGCGACTCACGCAGTGAAACACCTGCGGAACTCCCTCAGTTACAATATTTTGACGCAAATTCGGCATGTCAGACTCTTCCCTTCTGGCTTGGGTTTCGGCTTGAGCTTGCAAACCATCGCAGACCCGCAAAAAATTTCAAAATATTTATGGCAGGCATTGTTTATGTTGTTTATGGCAGGCATTGTTTATGTGCCGCATCGGTGCGCAACACCACATGCAAGTGATTGCTCATCACCGCGTAGGCATACACATCCACCGCAAAGGCCTCGCTCAATTCCCGCAAACGATCCCTCACCCACCCCCGCCGATGCTCGTAGCTACGGCCTGAATACGCATCCTCCCCACACAAAAACGCCCGCCGCACACCGGCTCACGCAGTGAAACACCTGCGGAACTCCCTCAGTTACAATATTTTGACGCAAATTCGGCATGTCAGACTCTTCCCTTCTGGCTAGGGTTTCGGCTTGAGCTTGCAAACCATCGCAGACCCGCAAAAAATTTCAAAATATTTTTGGCAGGCATTGTTTATGGTTTATGGTTGGAGTATGGTTGGAGCGACGGCGCGACTCCTGCGGGGGCGTTTTCGATCCATCGGCGATAGCCGCACTCCGCCCCCATCAGCAGGAGGCGTGACGGAGCGGTTCATCGGCGGTTGACGAGGGGTTGGCGTTCGTTGCTACTCGCGCCAGCGGCTCGGCGTTGCTTGGCTATTTGCGTCGGAGCTTGAAGAGGATTCCACCTGCAACGGCTAGGAGAAGGATTGCTCCAATGATCCACGGCCAAGGCGTGGATTCTGATCGTTCAGTCTGCGCGACGGGGGAAGAGTCAGGTTGCGTTGTCGCGGGGATTGGCGGTGTCTTAGATTGAGGCGTGGATTCCTCGACTGGATTAGAAGCGGGAACGGAGCGCTGCTCCGTTGTCGGGGATGAGTCCGAACCATCTTGCGTGGCCAGATAGGTTTCAGGATTGTGGCGAGTAAAACGCCCTGGGCCATCCGGGCTTGTGGGTTCATTATCCAGGATTGCCTTGAGCCGCGCCCTCAACGAGCCGGTGCCAGCACCGATTGCGACCGCTCTCGCCTCTATCAGTGCTCCTCTGACATCGAACTTAAGCAAAAGTCCGAGATGTTCGTTCTCAGTAAGAGCCGCCTCTGCTCCGAGAGGAATATATTGGCCGATATCTGCCGTCTCCTGTAGCGCAACGAACCCTTCACCGTGCCGGAACATTTCATAGCCAGTTGAAACATTTTTGAACGGATCCGTCCGACTCGCCCCCCAAACTCTTGCGTTCTGCGAGGCAACCTCCTCGAATCGCTTTGGAGATTTTCCAAGACCCAGAGTAATTGGATATTTCGCTGCTACCTCAGCAGCTACATTTAACATTTTGATAGCATCTCCTTCTGGCGCACGCGTAGCGGTGGTTACTGCTGCGAGTGCAAAATAGTAAGCGTGACGATCTCGCTCGAGCTCAGAGGACTTGCTCCACGCCTCATGAAGCTTATAAAAAGCATTGACGGGATTCGCGCTTGAATTTCGGCCATAGACAGATTCTTCCCATTCTGCATTCGCTAAGTCATAGGCACTTGGCACTTGTTGCGCCGTAGCAGCAACGTTGAACCAACAGCAGGCAAGAATGATTATGAGTCCAAGTGTCTTCATTGCCGTGCAGATTTGCTTGACCGAATCGGCCAGATCGTCTTTGTGGTGTTATTGTAGTAATGAAGCCCCCGACGAAGGGCGTGTTCAACCTTCGTTGGATTCGCAGCATCGCCGCCGCCATTGTAAAGTTTCGTAGCATCGTCCCACGAGTGCCAACCAACGAAGATGAATTCAGACTCTTCGTCGCCCTCGATCACGTCGTATGGCGGCTTGTTACGGCGTTCCCAAACCAACGTAGGCGTATGAATTGGGTTGCGTTCGGTAGTCCAGTGGGTAACTCCAAGGCTGGCGACCGGCGCCTGCGCAAATGCTTTCACATAAAGCCATAAGACGCCCCACTTGATTGCTTCTCTGGGACTACTAATACTTGCGTCTGGATAAATCACTTGCTTGAAGCGAGCATCGCGTGCCGGTCTCTTGGGGTGGTCAGGGACTATGTCCCACTGAGCAGGATTCCCTTGGATTGTAGCTAACACCTGATCACCGGGGTGACCAATTGTGAGAATGTCGTGGGGACGCGAAGTCGGATTTTGCACGTAAGCTCCGACATTGCTTTCAGCGACAGCCATCGCTTTTATCCGATCCACCGTGTCGATTGGGTGGCTGTAGAAGTCCCGCCAATGCTCGACAGCATCAACGAAATCCTTGTCGTATTGATTTGGATCGTGATTCGGAAAACCGGGATACGGCATGGCGTATTTGCGAATTCGCTCTTCGACCGTGTATTCAGGCGAAGTGAAGTCGATTTTCCCATCGGTTGACTTCATCTTGATCTTGAGCTTGCCCGCCTTGTTGAAGACGGCTTTGATCGTTCGCTCGCCTCCCGCAGATGCCTTAAGCACGAACTGGGTTTTATCAGGTGTTACGGTGCCATCAGGCTCGATCTGCCCGAAGTCATACATTTGAACATCACCGCGTGTCGGAAGATCCTGCGTTCGCATGGCTTCGGGCTCAATAGTCAAGTCGACTGTCCAATCATTCCCTCCCAGCGGCGGAATCTTGATTCGCACATCAACGATCTCGTCTCGCAAAACCTTGTCCTTTCCGGGATTCACCGGGTTGCCTGTAGCTGGATCAACCTCTGTGTGAATGATCTCAAATTCAATCGGCAGGAGGAGCACAACTTGTTCTGCTCCACTGTTTTTCGCTGCAAATCCCGCCATCATGCCGGCGTCATTGAGCTGGGTGATGTGGAAGTCGCTCCAGCCGGGAGAGAGCACGAGTTTTTCAATTTCGTGGTCAATTCCATTGCGCCACAGAGTGCTGTGGTTGCGCAAGATTTCGCCCCGGCTGTTGGCGAGTTTCTTCCACATTGGGAATTTCTTCCTCATTGTTAGGGACCGCCAAAAATGGTAGGCATTTGCTTTACAAAGACAAATTCGTTATTTACTGTCTCGGAAAATTTTGCATGTGCGGAACAAAAAAAACACAGTGATTAAAAATAGGCAGCAAACAATAATCCAAGGCCAAAATCCACCATGCGAATACGCTTGTGAGTTCGCTTCGGATTGGACCGCACATACAGAACCAGTTTTCGTGTTCGAGTCGAAAGTCTTACCATTTTTTGGAATGGCCCCGTCAGGATTCAGCCCCAACCGGGAGCGCAAAGCCTGTAGTTGAGCTGGTGGAATCGGCCTTGGAACAGGGGTGAACTGGGTATTCCCCCCGCGCTCCCAAGGAGCATCTCCGACTATGCCTTCATCCAGATGAAAATAGACTGAAGCACGATTTGACTCCGGAAATGATATAACCATCTGTGGAATTTCATCCTGGATTTCTACAACATAACGCTCGTCATTCTGGATCTCCAATAAACGGGTCAATCCGCCAGTGCGCGCAAATAGATAAGTCCCTTCCTGGGTACTGACGCGCAAAATCCTAGTCGTTCGTTCTTCGATTCCGAATTGCCTCCATTTTTTCTCGAATACAATTTCGCCATCTTTGTATGGATTCCACTTTTGAACAGATAGAGGAACCATTTCAGAGTCAACCCAGCGCGATGCACCGGTTAACCATGATGCTTTGATTCCCTCCAGATACAGCCTGCTCTCCAAAACAAATATTGTCGTATTGATGCGACTCGCAGGAATGGAGACTTCGTGCCCCGGTAACAACCACTTTAAGCTTTCAGGCTTTCGATTTTCGTAAACCTCCAAAGGCGGCCACGGGGCTTGCTCGACCCGGGCAGGCAATGACCTGGCGTAATATTCCTGAGAGAGATTTGCAATTCCAGATATGTGCGAACTGTCTGCCCAGATGGGTTCCAAAAACAGCTGGCATCCCGCGATCCAACGCAAGCCTCGTTCTTCTGAAGGAATCGCCATTGGAATAGATTCCGACCCGGCATTGCGCAGGACAACCTCGAATTGAATTTTTTCTCCCTCGAGCAGACTGGTATCCCGGACATTGATTTCAAGATCAAGAACCTTCGGGTCAACCACCGGGAATGCACTCGTGTCGGCAAGCACAAGGTTCCCTGCAACCAGGATGCATAGAGCAGCCAAATCGCGCATGACACTATGGGATAATGCCTGCCCTGTCCCTAAGGTTGATGTTTTTGATTTCGTCTTCATGCAATATTAATGGAGATAACAGCGGGCCATAGCCCATTAAAGATGGAGGTGCGCCCAGGCGATGTTCGTTCGAATCCAGTCCGGGGCCAGGCTTTATAACAATATGTCCAATTTCATGTGCGAATGCGTATGCGGTTGTGTCTAGAAATTCCTCAAAAGAACCGAATGCCCTGCACTCGGATAGTGAATTGACATAGAGTATGGCCGCTTGCGCCGCAACCACGTCCGTTGCATTGTCATCCGCAGCGAGTGCCGTGCCCGAACCCGATGTGGGGATGTATGATCTCATAATTTCGCCGTTATGATTAACATAGCCTTTTCGCCCGGCGATTATAAATTTTACGAAATCTTGACAATGTGGGTTTCTGCTATTAGCTGCGATACCAATTCCCTTCTGTGCACCTGGACGGTATAACTCTTGCCATCGCTCCGGCCTGTCAACTTCCAACTTCAAATCATTTTCAATCGTCAGCCACCCGTTTTCATAAGTAGTGCTTCCGCTTCCTTGATCATTATGCCTGTAAATGCCAA
>SLCJ01000255.1 GCA_007125835.1 Verrucomicrobiales bacterium
ACCGAACGCCGTCGTGAGCGATAGCGAACGTTGCAATATCGGCGCAGCCGCATCCCACATAGACGAAGTCAAACTCCGATTCACCGCCTCCCCTTGCGCCCGCTGCCTTTCTCGGCTAGATTTGCCTTTGTCTTCTCTTCCCATCCCCGGGCAAGCGCCCCGGCCAAAGCCCTTACACCACCCCCTCTCTTCCGATGCAAGGCCACATGATCCGCAAACTCCTGCTCCCCCTCTGTGCCGTGGCGGCCCTGACGACTGCCTCCTGCACCACCACCGGTGGCCTCGCCTCCGGCGGCGGCACCCTCTACCTGCAGGGCCTCGGTCCCGACCCCGTCGATGTCAACGGCACCGCCCTCGCCATCGACACCGTTTCCTACTGGGACGGAGCCAACCTCGCCGGCACGCCACGCATCCGCATCAATCTGGCCGAGCAAAAGGCCTATTTCTACAAAGGCGGCACCCTCGCCGGCGTCTCCATGATCTCCAGCGGCCGCGACACCCAGGCCACACCGCGCGGCTCCTACACGATCATGGAAAAGCTCGTCGACAAACGCTCCAACCTCTACGGCACCATCGAAGACAGCATGGGCAATGTCATCGCCACCGATGTCGACGTCCGCACCGCCCAAATCCCGCCCGGCCACCGCTTCGTCGGCGCCCCCATGCCCTACTGGATGCGCCTCACATCATCCGGCGTCGGCATGCACGCCGGATTCCTGCCCGGCTACAATGCCTCACGCGGATGCATCCGCCTGCCAGAGCACATGGTCATCGAATTCTTCAACCACGCCCCCCTCGGCACCAGAGTGACCATCGAATGACCCGCCCCGACCCCCGCTACGAGGAAATCTCGGTTGTGGACACGGCGCGCCTCCTCAGCAATGGCTCCGGCCTGCGGCTGATCGACTGCCGCGAAGACGACGAAATGGCCATCTGCATTCTTCCCGATGCCGAGGCCATGCCGCTGACCCGCTTCCACGAATTTTTTCCCGCCCGCTTCGAAGATCCCGCGAGCGGAACCCCCGCCGGCAAACCCATCATCGTCTACTGCCACCACGGCGTGCGCTCGCTCAACCTCGCGCGCTTCCTGCGCGCCCGCGGCGTGCCACACGTCTGGTCCATGCGCGGCGGCATCGAGGCCTGGTCCAGCACCGTCGACCCATCCGTCCCCCGCTACTGACCACAGGCCTACCCCTCCAGCTCGCCACCGCCATTGCAGCCACCACCGGTCTCCGCCTCAGGCACCCGACCCGCCGCCGCCAGCGCCCGCTCGCGCGCCCTGCGCCGTGCCTCCTGGAAAAAGGCCTGCAACAGCACTCGCGACTCCTGTTCCAACACGCCCGAGGCCACTTCGCAACGGTGATTCAAATTCTCCGTCTGCAACAAATTGATCCACCCCCCGGCCGCGCCCCCCTTGGGATCACCCACTCCGAAAACCACCCGCCCCGGTCGGCAATGCACGATCGCCCCGCCGCACATCGGACAAGGCTCCTTGGTCACATACAGCGTACAACCCTCCAGCCGCCAATCGCCCAACTTATTCTGCGCCTGCGTCAGCGCCAGCATCTCGGCATGCGCCGTCGCGTCCTTCAGCGTCTCCACCTGATTGTGCGCGCGGGCGATGATCCTCCCCTCGCGCACCACCACCGCACCCACGGGCACCTCACCCAGACGCGCCGCACGGCGCGCCTCCCGCAGCGCCTCGCCCATGAAATAGACATCGCTGCCCAAATCGATGATCAACTCCCCGTCGTCCGCCATCGTCCGCTGCCTCTCGGGTTAAAACGAATACCGCAGCCCCAATGAAACCACCGCCGCATCACTCCCCGACGCGGCCAACCAATACCCCGCCTCCGCGAAAAATCCCAGGCAATTCAAACGCTCCACCCGCCACTCCGCGCCGCCGCCCGCCACTCCGGCAAACGTTGCATTGCGCCCCAGCACCCCGCCAACCCCTGCCTGCACATACGGATACAACCTCCAAGACTCCATCGGCGGACGCCACACCCCCAGCAACTCCGCCATCCCCATCACATCCTCATTGTAGCCCACCGACAACGCGCTCGTCACACCCAGCCCCGACGGACGAAACCACGAGGTCGAAAACCGCGCGCCAAACGCCCCGTCCACCTCATCACGGCTGCCCAGCCCGGCAAAAAAAGCCACCCCCTCTTCACGCCGACCCGGACTGAAACACGGATTCCGCCAATCCGTCACCTCCTCAATCTCCACCAAGGCCCCCGGCGAAACCACCGGGGCCGACTCTCCATCTTCCGCCACAGCCCCTGCCGGACCCACGCAAAACGCCAGCACCACGCCGAAAATTCCTGCTCTTGTCTTCATAATCCGGATCATCGCCCCAAATCACCCACACGGCAAGCCCCGACACACCCCACCAATTCGACTTGCATCCACCCCAGATTGCCCCCACAATACCCCCCGCGACAGCCTCGCTGCCGCAGGTGTTTCTCAGGATGGGTGCCGGAGTGGTCGAACGGGCACGCCTGGAAAGCGTGTGTACCTCAAAAGGGTACCGAGGGTTCGAATCCCTCCCCATCCGCCATTTTTTGCTCACCAAAGCCGAGCCGTGCAGCAGAAGATCATCTCAATAAAAACTTGGCAGGCATAGATCGTTTTGCTCCTCCTCGATTGATAGATCGGTATGCGTTTCCCAAACCCACAAAACCCAACCATGCCATGAACCCCGAATCACCCCGAGCCGAAGCCCTGTCCGCAACCATCCTTGCCTTGCTGATCGCGCCATCCTCCGCAGCGCCCGACTATACCGAGGACCTCGCGTTCCTGCGCGCCCACACCCCGATCATCGAACTCCGCTCGGGCGACGCCCGGGTTGCCCTGGCCCCGGCCTGGCAAGGGCGTGTGATGACCAGCACCCCCGGCGGCGACAACGCCCGCGCGATGGGCTGGATCCACCGCCCGGTCATCGAAGCCGGCATCAAGCCGGAAGCCGAGCGAACCGGGCTGGACAAACACATCCACGTTTTCGGCGGCGAGGAACGCCTGTGGTTCGGCCCGGAAGGCGGCCCCTACTCGTTGTTCTTCCCGCCCGGCGTGCCCCAGGAATTCACACACTGGAAAACCCCGGCGCTCATCGACACCGAGCCGTTTGTGGTCGAGTCGAGCAGCGAGACCTCCGCCATTTTCACCAAGTCCGCCACCCTGTCCAACCGCGCGGGCAGTGAACTCACGATGGACATCCGCCGCAAAGTGGAGGTGCTGGACGACGCCGGCGTCGGAATCCTCCTCGGCATCACGCCCGCCGGGGAAATCCGCACCGTGGCCTATCGCTCCAGCAACACCGTGACCAATCGCGGCGACAAGGCGTGGACCCGGGAAACCGGGCTGCCCTCGATCTGGATTCTAGGCATGTTTCCGCCCACCCCCGCAACCACCATCGTCATCCCCCTCAATCCGGAGTCGGATGCGAAACCGAACACCAACTACACGGGCTTCGGTCCCATCCCGGCGGACCGCGCCACCGTCACCGGCAACCATCTCTTTTTCAAAGGCGACGGCCAGGCGCGCGGCAAGCTCGGCGTCCCGCCATCGCGCGCCATGCCCTTCTCCGGATGCTGGCAGGCGGACAGCGGGGTGCTCACCCTCCTGCACACCCCCCTGCCCGACGATGTCGCCAAACTGCCCTACGTCGATTCGCAGTGGAAGGAGGACGGCGACCCCTATGCCGGCGATGTGATCAATTCCTACAACGACGGCGCCCCCGAACCCGGTGCCAAACCGCTCGGCCCGTTCTGGGAACTGGAAACCTCCAGCCCGGCCCTGGCCCTCGCGCCCGCTGCCAGCCACACCCACCAGCAAACCACCCTGCACCTCACCGGCCCCCGCGAAGCCCTCGACCCCATCGCCAAAAAAGTGCTCGGCGTCTCCCTGGATGAAATTGAAAATGCCCTGCCATGAGGGGCAGTGAAAGTCATATAGCCGCTTACTGGATTCATAGTGTGGACTAATTCACGGTCCGCATGCACAGCAATTACACGGTTTTCACCTTCATCGTCGTTCGAGCTTGTCCGCAATCAGGCGATAGGCTTTTATGAGTGCATCCGCCAAATCTCATGAAACACATCACGCCCGAAGGCCTGGTCGTCTCACATGTCACCCACCTCAAGGATCCGCCCGATGCGGTTCTTTCACCCCCCTTTTCCCCGCCCTCCGGTCCGGCCCAACGGCTGTTTTGCCAACGAACCTTGCCTGCCAACGAACCTTGCCTGCCAATTTTTACTTGCTCTTATTTTTACTTGGTTTTCTTCCTCATTTGCATGACCTCGCAATCAGCGGTCCAGCAATCGTTCCATTTACCCAGGTGGATTTTGCTTCCTTCCCCGAAGGGGAATTGGGCCAAAGCCCGGGGTGGCAAATTAAAATTGGCGGGCATGAATTACCCGGGCATGAATTACCCGTGTGAATTACCCGTGAATTACCGCCGGCATGAATTACCCGGGCAATTAAAAATTGGCAGGCATGAATTAGAGAGTAGTAGTATGAATAAGTAGTGGTTAGCAACCGAGCCCCTTTGCCACCCTTTCAGGGTGGGGTTGGTTCGGGGTCGAAAACCGGAGGTCTGCGACCTCCGGCTACGTTCTGTCAACCCTTCGGGTTGGTGGCATCCCGAAGGGGGTGCGAGAACGTCGCAGCAGCCAATCCGCTGGCCCCAGCGGGGACGCCAAGGAGAAGCCGATGGGCACTTGCCCTTCGACGATTGCGGCGGTATCTTCCGCGCCCCCACCCATTTTCTTTTTATGGTAAGAGTAGGATTGGTATCCCTTGGCTGCGCGAAAAACCTGATCGATTCGGAGATTATGGTTGGTCATCTTCAGGAGGCCGGCATGATCATGACCCCGGAGCCG
>SLCJ01000279.1 GCA_007125835.1 Verrucomicrobiales bacterium
GCTGAACCGGCGCGCGCGGCGGCGCAACCACCATGTCGCGAGCACGGCGAGCGGCAGTGCGAAGAGCAGGGCAAGGGACTGGGCTTCGACGAAGGTCATGCGGGAACGGCTTTTTCCTCGCGTCCAGGGAGGAAGATTTCGAGAACGAGCAGAAGTGCAGCGGGCCAGAGCAGCCAAGGGAAAAGTTCGCGGGCGCTGGTGTGAGTGCGGGTGATCAGCTCGGATTTTTCGAGTTCGTCGATGTCGCGCAGGGCTTCGCGGAGGGTCTCGGTTTCCTGCGCGACATAGAATCGCCCGCCTGTGATCCGGGCGATCTCCGCGAGAGATTCCGGGTCGAATTCGTCCATGAGGCGGGCGAGGCGTTCGCGACCGAACTGATCGGGCACGCGGATGAGGGCTTCGCCCTCGCCGCCGATGCCGATGGTGTAGATGCGGATGCCGAGGGCGGCGGCGTTGCGGGCGGCGTCGATGGGATCGAGGTGGCCGGAATTGTTTTTGCCATCGGTAAAAAGGACGATGATTCGCGAGGTGGCGTCGGACCTGGCGAGGCGGTTGGTGGCGGCGGCGATGGCGGAGCCGATGGCGGTGCCGTCCTCCACCAGCCCGATCTCGATGCGGTTGATGTTGCGTTTTACCCATTGCTGGTTTATGACGGGAACACTAACCTGATAGGGGCGTCCGGCGAAGGCGACCGCGCCGATGCGATCGTTGGGCCGGGCAGCGATAAATTCACGGGCGAGAATGCGTGCGACGCGGATGCGGTCGACGCGGTTGCCATCGAGGAAAAAGTCCTCTGCCGTCATGGAGCGGGAGACGTCGATGGCGAGCATGATTTCGACGCCGCTGAACTCGCGCTCGGTGGTGTGGGTGAGCCATTGCGGGCGCGCCATAGCGGCGGCGGCGAGGGCGAAGGCGGGGGCCAGCAGCAGCCAGCGCAGGAGGCCGTGGCGCAGGCGGGCTTTGCGCGCGGCTGGCAGGACCAAGTGCAGCGAACTGAAGCGCAAGCCGCGCCGGCTGCCCTGACGCCCGCGCAGCAGCATGATGAGCGGCACCAGGACGAGCAAAAGCAGCCACTGGGGCTGGGCGAAAATGAAATCAGGGGCGGGCTCCATCGGCAACCTCCTTTCCTTGCGCCGTTGCGGTATGGTTGTTTGTCGGCCTGGTTTCGGTTACAGCGGGGGTTTGAGGCGCATCCTGGGTGAGTTCCTCCCACATTTTCCCGGGCTGATCTGGATCGGCGGCGAGGGTTTCGCAGCGGGCGAGGAGGTGGAGCCACGGGGAGTGGTCGTTGGCGCGGCGCCAGCGCGCGAGTTCGGCGGCGGTGCGGGAGCGCGCGCCTTCGAGGCCCACGGCTTCGAGGTGGACGCGGATGGCGGCGGCGGCGTGGGCGGCGGCGGTGGGAGTGCGCGAGGCGGCGGCTTCGCGTAGTGCGCGCTGGGCGGCGGCACGAGATTGCGCGGGATCGGGACGAACTGTCGCGGCGGCGGAAGCGACGGCACCTCGGTAGCGGCGGCGGGCCATCCACCACCCCACCAGCAGCCCCAATACACCTGCTACTGCGAGCGCGGTGGCGAGCCCGGGCCCGCTGGCCAACCAATCGAGCGGGCCGGGCGGCGGGGGCGGCAGGGGCGGATGTGGTTCTGGGAGGTGCTCAAGCATGTCTGGATCGCCTCTGGAGGAGGGCTTGCAGGGCGCGGGCGGGGTCGGCGTCGGTTCGCAGCGTGGCCGAGGCGCAGCCCAGGCGGCCGAAGGTGGAGTCGATTTCCGCAGCCCATCGGAGGTGGCTTTGCGCGAGGCGCTGGCGAAGGACCGGGTCCGATGTATTGACAACGGCACTTTGTCCGGTTTCGGGATCTTCGAGGCAGGCCCAGCCGACATCGGGTGGTTTGGCCTCTGCGGGGTCTTCGATGCGTAGGCCGATGATCTCGTGGCGTCGCGCCGCAGGCTTCAGTGTGTCGGAGAAATCCTCGCCAATCATGTCGCCGATGAGAAAGGCGAGGGCATGTCGCCGCACGGCGGTCTGAAGAGCTTTGAGCGCGGTGGCCGGGCGGGTGACGCCGGGTCCGCTGCGGCGGTAGAGGATTTCGCGCAGCAGGCGCAGCACGTGGGGCCGGCCTTTGGCGGCAGGCAGCATGTATTCGACATCGTGGCCGTAAAGAATGAGGCCGGTTTTGTCGTGGTTGTTCTGGGCGGAGAAAGCGATGGTGGCGGCGGCCTCGGCGGCGAGTTCACGTTTGGAGGAATCGATGCTGCCGTAGCCGGTTGACGGACTGATGTCGACAAGCAGGTAAACGGTCATTTCCCGCTCCTCCTCGAATGTCCGGATGTAGGGCTCGGGCATGCGTGCAGTGACATTCCAGTCGATGGCTCGCACATCATCGCCGGGGAGGTAGGCGCGGTGGTCGGCGAAATCGATACCCTGCCCCTTGAATCGGCTGTGGTATTGGCCGGCGACGCGCTCCCGCGAACGGGTGCGCGCCATCAGATCGAGGCGCCGCACCTTGCGGAGGATTTCCTGGAGGCGGTCGTCTTTCATATTCGAGGGGCGGGGTAGGATGCGCGGGGTCAGGGGATCGGCAGGCAGACGAGGAGCTTGGCAATGACGGTGTCTGAGTCGATACCCTCGGCTTCGGCTTCGAAATGCATGAGAATGCGATGGCGCAGGATTTCCGGAGCCATTCCGCGCACGTCGTCCGGCGTGACAAAGTGGCGGTGGTCGAGGAAGGCACGCGCGCGGGCGGCGCGGGCGAGGTTGAGGGTGGCGCGCGGGGAGGCACCGGCGCGGGTGAGATTTTCGAGTTCGGGGTCCACCTTGCCCGGATTGCGTGTGGCGTGCACGAGGTCCACGATATAGTCGCGCACCGGTTCGCTGATGTGGATGCTCTGGCACAGGCGTCGGCTTTCGGCGACGGCATCCAATTCGACCACGGGAGGAGGAAGGGCGATGCCTTCGGTGCCGGACATCATGTCGAGGATCTTTTTCTCCTCATCGCGGGAGGGATACTCGACGAGGATTTTCAGCAGGAAGCGGTCGAGCTGGGCCTCGGGCAGGTTGTAAGTTCCCTCCTGCTCGATCGGGTTTTGGGTGGCCAGCACGAGGAAGGGATCGGGAAGTGGGTGGCTGGTTTCGCCGATGGTCACCTGGCGTTCCTGCATCGATTCGAGCAGCGCGCTCTGCACCTTGGCCGGAGCGCGGTTGATCTCATCGGCGAGGATCAGGTTAGCGAAAATGGGGCCCAGGCGCGGGCGGAATTCACCGCTGTGCGGGTGGTAGACCAGCGTGCCCAACAGGTCGGCGGGCAGCAGGTCCGGGGTGAACTGAATGCGCTGGAAGCGGGCGTGTAGGCAGGCGGCGAGGGAATTGACGGCGTGGGTTTTGGCCAGGCCCGGCATGCCCTCAAGCAGCAGGTGACCGTTGCAGAGCAGGCCGACGAGCAGGCGGTCGACAAGGCTTTCCTGGCCGACGAGGACGGAGGCCATGGATTCCTTGAGCGGCTGCACCCAGGACCCGGCCTTGGCGATGGTTTCTGGAGTTACTGTCATGGGAAAAGGCTACTTTGGGGCGGATGTCGGCCAATGCAAGGGGAGCGGACCCCGGCCTCGGCCTTGTCTGGGGAAGAGGGCATCGCCCCGGTGGCATGCGATAAATTACGTTGACCGAGGGTGATTTCTCATGGAAAATGGGCGGCCCGTGACCGAACCCCGGCGCGCGGCCATTGATTTGCCAACCCGTAACACCCATGCCTGCCAAAATCTATCGTGATAAGGATGCGGACCTCAAGGTCCTCAAGAAGAAAACCTGTGCCGTGATCGGCTTCGGATCCCAGGGCCACGCCCACGCCCTCAACCTCAAGGACAGTGGAGTCAATGTCATTATCGGCCTCTACAAAGGCAGCAAGTCCGCCCGCGTGGCGAAGGCCAAAGGGCTTGAAGTTTTCGAAACTTCGGAGGCCGTCCGTCGCGCCGACGTGATCTTCCTCGCCGTGCCCGACACCAAGATTCCCGAAATTTACGAGCGCGACGTGCTTCCGGCCTTGTCCGCCGGCAAGACGCTCCTTTTCTCCCATGGTTTCGCCGTGCACTACGGATTTGTTTCGCCGCCCGAGGAGATCGACGTGATCATGGTGGCCCCGAAAGGCCCCGGCCACATTGTGCGTCGCCAGTTCCTCGAAGGAAAGGGCGTGCCTGCGCTCATCGCCATCCATCAGGACGCCAGCGGCACGGCACGCAAAACCGCGCTCGCCTGGGCCAAGGGAGTTGGCGGCACGCGTGGCGGCGTGTTTGAGACAACCTTCAAGGAAGAGACCGAGACCGACCTTTTCGGCGAGCAGTGCGTTCTCTGCGGCGGTGCCTCGGCGCTGGTCAAGGCCGGCTTCGAAGTGCTGGTTGAAGCCGGCTACCAACCCGAGATGGCCTACTTTGAATGCCTTCACGAATTGAAGCTCATTGTCGATCTGATGAACGAGTCGGGTATCGCCGGTATGCGTTTCTCGATTTCCGAGACGGCCGAATACGGCGACGTGACTGTGGGTCCAAAGATCATCAACGACTCGGTGAAGAAGCGCATGGCGCAGCAGCTCAAGCGGATCCAGAACGGCAGCTTCGCTCGTGAATGGATGAAGGAATACCAGGAAGGCTGCAAGAATTTCGACAAAATTCGCGAGGAAGAGGCCTCCCACCCGATCGAGGAAACGGGTGCCCGTCTTCGTTCACTGATGCCCTGGATCAAGAAGCGCAAGGTGAAAGCCGGAGCCGCCCAGGCCAGCTACGAGTGATCAAAAGATCGAATCCGCTTCTCCGTGGGCACTCTTCCCACGGGGAAAGCGGTGGAAGCGGCATCGTCGCGGAGGCGGCGGTGCCGCTTTTTGCGGGGCGTGGA
>SLCJ01000358.1 GCA_007125835.1 Verrucomicrobiales bacterium
CGGGACGGGCTGGTGAAATACGGGCTTTCGGACAGCGCATCGGCGATGGCCAGCGATCCGATCAGCGCGATGGCTGCCACACTGAGAATGCGGGCATCTGAGCCGGTCAGCAGGAAAAGGCCTGGAATCACGATCAGCGCGCCGAGGCTGACCAGCCTTTTTCGAGCGCTGCGGTTCTCGGCGGGTGGGGCGATGCGTGTGGCCCCGAATTCGAGGCAGGCGTAGGCGAGAAAGGTGAGGCCAAGGAGGATGCCACCGATCCCGGCGGCGGATTGGAGCGGAGTGAGGCCCAGATTCCACCAGCCTGAGGCTCCCATCAAAACACCGGTGCCGCCGAACGCGAAGAGCAGAACCACAAATTGAGGGACAATGAGAAAGCCCAGGGCCACGATCACCGCGACGACGCCACGGATAATCAGGGAACGGATGGACGACAGCCCCACCGCGCCGGCACAGACGACGGTGCCTAAGAAAAACAACAGCAACAACCACAGCACCTCATCAAACAACTGCATGCCCCCAAGAAAATAACGCATCATCAGATAGGGCAGCATGGCCACAAGCAGCAGGGCCGACTGGGTCGTCAGACTGAGCCATTTGCCAAACGTAATCCGCCACGCATCGAGCCGGGTGAGCAGCAGCAGGTCGATGGTGCCGCCGCGCGTCTCGGAGGCGAGGGCATTGAGTCCGCGCAGTGGCTGGACCAGCAGCACGGCGAGGGAGAAAAGGCCGAAGAAAAAGCCGCTGATCATGCCGCCCATGCCGAGGCGAGCTTCGAGGTTGGTGCCGGACGCGCCGAACAGCGCGCCGGCCACGACCATCGCCAGAACTCCCTGGAGAAAGAGGAAAAGTATGACGAACGAAGGCTGGCGCAACCCCTGCCGCAATTCCTTGACCACAATCGGCGAGAGCCGGTCGGGAAAATCACGCAGCTTTTCGATGGCGGAGGCGATGGACGGGGTGCCGGATGGATTGACCGCCGTGGTTGGTGGGGATGTGCTCATGCTTAGGTGTCGTGATTCGAGGGCGGGGATGTTGCCGTGGTTCCTGGCTGGGAAGCGGTGGGAGTGGTGGCAGTGGTTCCCGACAGGTTCCGGCTTTCGCCGGCAGCTGCTTGTTGATCTTGGGCCACTTGTCCAATCACGGCAATGGCGATCAGGTAGCCGATCAAGGCGGCTGTGGCATATCCGGCGATGAGATCAGGCCTGTAGTCGACGGAATCCAGCCCAATGAGTGGATACATGGGAAAGATCGAGAGGGCGAAATCATCCGACATGTGGCTGTCGGCGAACATGAAAAGGACCAACCCACCGAGCAGCGACCAGACTATGAGGGTGGCTAGATAGAATCCGGCGGGCTGGTGGGCGTGGGGCCTGAACACGGCGACAGCCAGCGCCGGTTGCAGGACTACCAGGAGGAATACACCAATCGCGCCGATGGAAGCTGTTGAATTTGACGGTGTGGAAAAGCGAATGGAATACACCACACTCCAGGCAATGGCGATGGCGACAACCAATCCGCTGAACAGCGACCCCGAGGGCCAGCCGGGATGCAAAAAGCGTGTGCGGCGGCGACCGCGAGCGCCGACGAAATGAGGGCTCTCGCAGGAGGCGTCGGCGATGGCCACCCAGGCGATCAAGATGATGGCGACGAGGCCAAGGGCCTCCATGGAGGACTGCAGAAAAAACAGAGGAATGAGAAGAAGGGCGGCAAGGCTGATCAGGCGTTTGCGGGTGCTGCGATTCTCGGCGATGGGTGCGATGCGCGTGGCGCCGAATTCAAGCAAGGCGTAGGTCAGACAGGCCAGGCAGAGCAGGCCACTCAGGGCGGCGGTGGCGAGGTCCCATGCGGAGCCACTCAGATCGAGATCTTCCCATCCCCAACCACCTAAAAACGGAGTGAACTCACGCGTCACGAAAATCAAGACGGCAGCCGTGACGACGGCCACAGCGCCGCGCGTGGCGACCGAGGGTACCACAGAGACGCCGACAGCCCCTGCACAAAAGACCGCGCCAATCAGAAACAGGGAAAGAAGTCCGGATGTCTCGGCAAACAGGGACATGCCTCCGAGAAAGTAACGCATGATCAGGTAGGGAAAAAGGGTCACCATCAGCAGGGCCGACTGAGTCACCAGGCTCAGCCACTTTCCGTAGACAATCTGCCAGGCGTCGAGGCGGCTGAGGAAAAGAAGGTCGATGGTGTGAGCCCGGGTTTCGGAGGCGATGGCGTTGAGGCCCCGCAGCGGTTGCAGCAGGAGCGCGACGATGAGAAACGCCCCCAGGATCATCGTGCTTATTGTCTCGCCAATGTCGGCCCGGGCGGAAAAAGTGGCGGTGGACGAGCCAAGCATGGCGACGGCCACAATGAAAGCGAGGATGCAGTGAAAAAGGATGAAGAGGAAAACAAACGCAGGCTGGCGCAGCCCCTGCCGCAGCTCCTTGACCACAATCGGCGAGAGCCGGTCGGGGAAATCGCGCAAGGAATCGATCGCGGCGTCCACTGTCGGAACGGTGGCTGCGGTGGTGGCTGACGCGGATCGGTTCATGAACTTGGTGGGATTTTTTAAGGGCGATCAGGTGTTATGTGGTGGCGTGCTTGGGTAGGGTCGGTGCTGAATGAGGTCCTGGATTGATGCGGGGAAGATGAAGTGGTGGATTCGATCTACCGGCCATGACTATTTCGGGCGGGCGGTTGCAAACCGCCGCCACTGTGGGGTGTCATGCTCATGATCTTGTTGGGATTGGGGGTGGGGTGGCCTGTGGGGTGGTGGCGGCGGCCATGGCTTGTGCGGCGTCGGCGTCGAGTTCGCGCATCATGGAGATGAAGGCGTCTTCGAGGTTTTGTTGTTCGCGGTGGAATTCGATGGGAGCGAGGCCATCGCGGACGAGGCGGGCGAGCACGGCGGCGGCTTCGGCCGGGGCGTCGGCGGCGAGGCGGATGCGCCCGCCATTGGCGCTTTGGTCGAGGCATTCGACATCGGGCTGCATGGTGCACCAGCCGCCCAGATCCGGGCTGCCGGGCACGCATTCCACGCGGTAGAGCATGCCGCCGGCCTGGTGGGTGCGGCGTTTCAGGGTCTCGGCATCGCCGTGGTGGACCATCCGCCCTTTGTGAATGAAGACCAGGCTCTGGCACATTTCGCCCAGTTCGGAGAGGATGTGCGAGGAGATGAGGAAGGTTTTGCCCTCGGAGGCGAGCAGCCGCACGAGGTGTTTGAACTCGACACGGGCGCGCGGGTCGAGGCCGGCCGCGGGTTCGTCGAGGATGAGCACATCGGGGTCGTGGATCAGGGCGCGACCGAGGCAGAGCCTCTGCGTCTGCCCTTTGGAAAGTTTGGCGGCGGGCTGGTCGGCGATTTCGAGCAGCTCGGTGAATTCCATCACTTCCTGCAGGCGCATGCGCCGCTCGCGTCCCTCGAAGCCGAAGGCGCGGGCGTGGAAGTCCATGAACTCGAGCACGCTCATGTGCCGGTAGACATTGAAGTGGTCCGGCATCCAGCCGACACGATGGCGGACTTTGGCGGGCTCGCGGATGACATCGACACCGCCCAACTCGGCGGTGCCGGAAGTGGGCAGGTCAAGCGTGGAGAGGATGCGCATGGTGGTGGTCTTGCCGGCACCATTGGCACCAATGAAACCGCAAACCTGGCCGGCCGGTATTTCAAAACTAAGACCATCCACCGCACGCAAGCTGCCGAAATGGCGGTGAAGCTGATGGATGCGGATGGCGGTGTTCATGGCGGGGGAGAGAGATTGTGGGTTGGCGGCTTACTTGTGGTATTCGTGAGATCGGTCTGATCCGTCTGATTTTTCGGCTACACGCCTCAGGGTGTGGCGATGAGGCCGGTGACGACTCCGGCGTCCTGCCAGCGGATGGAACGGAGGGTTTCGATGGCGGGTGGGGTGTCGGTGAAGGCGATGAAATGTCCGGCGCGGGCGGCTTGGTCGCGGATGGTGTTGCGGTGGGGGAAGGATGCGAGCTGGCGGGTCAGGGCCCTGGTGGCGGCGGTGGCATCGATCCGGGTGAAGGTGGCGGCGCTGCCCTGAAGCATCTCCGGGGCGTGCCACCAAGTTTCCCCATCAAGGGTGAAGTAGACATCGCGGAGGGGAAAATCGAAGGTGGAAACGACGCTGGGGGAATCCGGGTCGCGCTGGCTCCATTCGAGGCGTCCGCGCCCGGGGCGGGTTGCCTGCAGGAAATGCGCTTGGGCGGCGCGGCTGGTGAACCAGCCGCCGCTGCCCTGCACACGGTGGGCTCCCACTTCGAGGTGGGTGGTGCCGCCCGGGGCCATCATGGGGGCGATGTAGGCGGCGTCTTCCACGGTGAAGCGGTTGGATAACAGCGCTCCGCTCCTGCTTGCCTGCCATTGGGTGATGAAGTGGCGGTTTTCGTCGCCGGGGCGGCTTTCGATCCAGATGGCGCGTTCGCCGTTGCCGCCGATGCCATCGCCCAGGAGCACGGCGACCACGAGTATGCTGCACGCGGCCAGCGAGATGATCGGGGTGGTGAGGAAGAGGCGGTGGCGACGTTTTGATGGCGCGAGAACGAAAAGGTTGACCGGTGCCACCATGACCACGAAGACCAGCAGCACGAGCAGCATGGGCCAGGTGCGGAAGCGGTCGCGGACCAATTCCCAGCGTTCGCCTTCGAGCCAGGCTCTCATGGTGGCGGCGGATGCGAAGGTGGCGGCGGATGCGGGCGATCTGGCTTGGGATGCTGTTTTTACGGCGGGAAGCTCGCGGACGGCATATTTCTGTGATTCGGGTTCCGGGGGCCGGTGGACGCCACCGAGCCCGCGCGCGAACGAGTTCGGATTGTCGGTTTCCGGGGCGTCGGGGGGCATGAGGTCGATGAATTGAAGGTGCCCGCC
>SLCJ01000120.1 GCA_007125835.1 Verrucomicrobiales bacterium
ATCAGGAACCGGCTCCAAACCCAGGTGAAACCAATCTGCCCGACCCTCCGCCGGCGGATCCCGGCGCGGGCGCGCCACCGCCCCCGAACCCGCCGCCTCCCGCCGAACCTCCCGCCGCGCCCGCCAGCGATGGCGGAGCCCCGGAAGGCCAGTCCACCCCCGCAGGCGGCGCGCAGCCAGGTGATGCGGCATCGGCTCCGGCGAGCGATAACAACTGGCTGATGATTCTACACCTTTCGCAGCTGGCCAACATCGTTTTACCTGTGGTCGGCATCGCCGCACCGATTGTCATCTGGCAGGTTCAAAAGGACAAGGTTGCCGGGATGGAACAACACGGAAAAATGGTTGCCAATTTCTGCATCCTGGTTGGTGCGATACTGTTGCTCTCGATCATCCTCACCGTCGTGACTTGTGGATTCCTTGCCGTTGTCACGGGTCCTATTATGGGTCTGCTCGGGATCGTTTGGATTGTGTTCGCCATCATTGGCGGCTTGAAGGCGAAGGAAGGGGAACTCTGGAGATATCCCGGCACCATCGACTTCATCAAGTGATGGAGAAGCCACCGCTGACTTGACCTTAGCCCCCTGGATGTCCGCCGGACTCCAGGGGGCTTTTTTTGCCCTTAAACAATGCCTGCCTGAATTTACTTGAAATTTTTCGCCAAGAAATCCATCTCAAAATCACCCCTTCGACCCCGGGCAGGGCAATCCGCCGCGTCTTGGCCTTTGTCGGTGTTTCGGTGGGACGGTGCCTCAATGGTTTGTGGATGATCGCTTTCTCGCCTCGGCGCATCACCGGAAAAAGCGGTTGAGGACAACCGCACTCCAAGACGCTACCGCGATAGGAACCCGTGTAAGCGCCCCACCGTGGAGGCGATCACTGGTCGCCTTCGCGCGAAGCGATGCAGCGCACGAGAACGCAAAGGCCCAGCTACAGCCAACACGAGTTGGGCAACCACCCCCATCGATTCCGATTCCGATACCGATTTGGATTTCGATTGACCCCATGCGCGGCACCTGCGGCCATGAAGTCCAGCCAAGGAGCGGCGAACCTTCTTCGCCGATGCGGATGAAGGGGAAAATGAGGAAAGAGCTTCGCGCCTGGCCATTTGCTTCCTCATCCTCGGGCGATGATGGATCGCCCCTCCTTGGTCGAGATGGCCCGACGCTTGAGCAAGGGCGGCCCTCCAAGGAGCGGCGAACCTTCCTCGCTTTTCAGGTTTCAGGTTCAACGACTCAGGAATTGCGACCCTCCTCCTGCTCTTTCTTGAGGCGGAGCTGGCCGCAGGCGGCATTGATGTCGTGACCTTTTTCGCGGCGTAGGGTGGCGGTTACCCCGCGCGACGTCAGCACGCGGCGGAAGGTCTCGCAGTGGCGGAAGGGCGGGCGTTCCCAGGCGAGCCCCTCGACGGTGTTGTAAGGGATGAGGTTGACCTTGGCGCGCAGCTCGAGGGCGTGTCCGGCGAGCAGCCGCGCTTGTTCGAGGTCGTCGTTCACACCGCGGATGAGAATGTATTCCAGGGTGAGGTGTTGTTTTTTGCGCCGCCTCCATTCGGCCAGAGATTCCATGAGCGTGGCGATGTTCCATTTTTCATTGACCGGCATGATGCGCGAGCGCACGTCGTCGGTGGCTCCGTGGAGGGAGATGGCGAGGCGGATTTGCAGGGGGAAGGCGGCGAATTTCCGCACTGCCGGGGCGAGGCCCGAGGTGGAGATGGTCATGTGGCGTGCGCCGATTTCCAATCCCCAGGGGGCGTTGAGGATGGTCAGTGCCTTTTCCAAGTTGCGCAGGTTGGCGAGGGGCTCGCCCATGCCCATGAAAACCAGATTTTGCACCCGCTCGTCGGCGAGCGCTTCCACCGCCAGCACCTGGGCAACAATTTCGTCGGCGGTCAGGTTGCGAGTGAATCCGGCCAGTCCCGAGGCGCAGAACTTGCAGTCCATGGCACAGCCGACCTGGGTGGAAACACAGAGCGTGCGGCGGTCGCTGGCACTGCCGTAGAGGGCGGGAGAGGCGGGAATGAGCACGGTCTCGATGTAGCGTCCGTCGTGCAGGCGGAAAAGAAATTTGCGCGTGGTGTCTGTGGACCCGCTTTCGCCTGCCGGAGCCAGGGGATGCACTGGAAATCCGGCGAGTTTGTCCCGCAGCGCCAGCGGCAGGTCGGTCATTTCCTGAGCCGAGGCCACGCGGCGTTTATACATCGCCGCCAGCACTTGGTCAGCGCGGTAGGCTGGTTCGCCCCAGTCCTTCATCCGGGCCACCAGTTCGTCCCTCGTCAGGCTGGCCAGGGAGGTGTCGTGCATGGTTCGAGGATTCGTTTCGGTGGCGATAGGAAGCGGAAGGGATGGGGGAGGGCTTTTGCCGGAGAAAGGGCGTGCGGGTGGTCCTCAGTAGGCGCGGGCCCAGAGGGCGCGGCGGCTGGTCGGCTTGCCGCTGGCAATGCACGGCTTCTCCGGCCAGGCGCGCTCGCTCTCGCCGGCGGCTGTCCACGGCATGCAGCGGATGCTGATGCGGTGCCCTTTCGAAATCGCCGCTTCGCGCTCGCTGTCGCCATCCCACGGGGTGAGCACCCATCGGGTCGCACCTTCGTTGGAAAAGTGTGTTTCGAGATCCGCCAGGCTCTCCAGCTCAATCAAATTCTCCTGCTGGAAGGCCACCGCCCTCTCCCACATACCATTCTGGATTTCGCCGAGAATGCCGGGCACTTCCTGAAGAAACTCCTCCTTGTCCATGAAGGCTTTCTCTTGATGCGGGCGGTCGCGGCGCTGGACGCAAACCTTGCGGCTTTCGAGGTCGCGCGGACCGATTTCGAGGCGGATGGGCGCGCCCTTCTTGATCCACTCCCATTTTTTCACGCCGCCGTTCATATCGCGATCATCCACGGTAACGCGCAGCGGCGCGCCGCACCAACTTCGGGTCGAGCGAAGCGTCGTGGCCAGTGCATGGCAGGAATCCAACACCGCCTGGCGTGTGTCTTCCTTGGGAGCCACCGGCAGAATCACAATCTGCGAAGGGGCGACCCGCGGCGGCAGGACCAGACCGTCGTCGTCGCCGTGGGCCATGATCAAGGTGCCAATCAACCGCGTTGAGACCCCCCACGATGTGGTATGCGCGAGCTGACGGTTTCCATCCCTGCCGCTGAAGGAAATGTCCTGTGCCTTGGCAAAATTCTGGCCGAGGTAGTGCGAAGTGCCAGCCTGAATCGCCTTCAGATCCTGGACCATTGCCTCGACAGTCAGTGTCATCTCCGCGCCGGGGAAGCGTTCGTTCTCGGTTTTCTCGCCGGCCATCACCGGGATCGCCAGGCACTCGCGCAGGAAATCGGCATAGACCTTGTGCATCAGTCGCGTCTCTGCCTCGGCCTCCTCCCGGGTTTCGTGGGCGGTGTGCCCCTCCTGCCACAGGAATTCCGCCGTGCGCAAAAACAAACGCGGACGCATTTCCCAGCGCATCACATTGGCCCACTGGTTGATCAGCAGCGGCAGGTCGCGGTAACTTTCAATCCAGCGCGAGAACGCGGCCCCGATCACCGTCTCGGAAGTCGGGCGGATCACATAGGGTTCCGCCAATTCGCCGGACGGCACCATGCGTGTCGCTCCCGACTCGTCCTTCACCGCCTCAAGGCGGTGGTGGGTGACCACCGCGCATTCCGTGGCAAACCCCTCGGCATGTTCGGCTTCCTTTTCCAGATAGGAAAGCGGGATCAACAGCGGAAAGTAGGCATTCTGATGGCCTGTTTCCTTGAAGCGCCGGTCCAGCTCGGACTGGATCAATTCCCACACACCGTATCCCCACGGTTTGATTACCATGCAGCCGCGCACTTCGGAATTTTCTGCCATGTCGGCCGCACGCACGACTTGCTGGTACCACTCGGGAAAATCCTCGCTCCGCGTGGGCGAGATCGCGTTCTTTTCTTTGGCTGGCATGATGGGTTGGGGAAAGGTGGGTAGGGAAAAGGGGATTGGACAAGGCGACGCACCCGGAAGACAGGTGTTTCAATCGACCCGGAGCGGGATGTCCGCCGCCATCCGCTACTGTGCAGCGATGGCAGCCCCCGTGCAACACGCAATGGGCGCCCTGCGGCCACGCGTCCGGCTTGAGCCCCCCCATCATACGCCCGGCCAGCGGGCCAATTGCTCGGGGAAAAGGCATTCCTCGCAGGCGCTGTCGTCGGTCAGGCAGAAGTCCCGATACACCTGCAACAGCCCCTGCTGTGCGGCGAAATTCTTCTGGAGGCCCGCCGCATCCGGACGCCGCCCCAGCAAACGCAGCGCCGCACGCTTCTGCGCTGCACTCACCGACCCGCACGGCAGCGACTCGTAGGCGGCCCACATTTCCGGATCCCGCGACGCCCGCGCGGGCAGCACCACATTGCCGAGAAAATCCACGGCCCGGTCGCGACCGATCAGCGCCACCGGCGTCGGCAGCGGCGCCGCCTCCAGCGTGTAATGGGCCGACCAGTAGGGATGCGCCAGCCCGCTCAGGAAATCGATCACCGCCCCTGCCTCCAGCGCATCGGCCTCCAGCATATTCTCAAACCGCCTCCACACACCCACCAACGCCGCCAGCGCGCCCAGACGCCGCTGTGGATGATTCCCCGGCCGAACCCCCGCTCGCTTCCAATCCAGCGGACGCGGCGCCGCCGGACGTACCCGCCACCACTCGCTCCACAGGTCCCGTAGGTAACGCCGTGTTGTTTCCTCAGCCACACCATCGAATATCCCGCCTTCAAGAAACCCGGCATGACCGAAAAGCATCGCCTCCGCGCCCTCGCCCGCCTCTTGCAACAGGCGCAGCGGCAGGCGCTGCGCCAGCACGCGCATCGGCCAACGATTGGCATGAAACCCAA
>SLCJ01000225.1 GCA_007125835.1 Verrucomicrobiales bacterium
GAGGAAGAGAGAATCGTGGGAGTCGTGGAGCGACCGCCGACCGGTTCCACAGGCCGGAGCAAATCCCGTACGGGAAACGGTCGGTCGACGGCGGCCCCTCGGAACCCGCGCCCGGCCGCAACTCCAGCGCTCCTGAAAAAAATTCCCGCTCTTGGAAAATTCGGTTAACCAAGTGGGGCGTCGGTGTCCTCTCTCCTTGACGGCAAACGCCATCGCGCCGGTGGTGCGTGTTCGTGCAGCCTGTCCCCTAGCCTGAAAATCAACATGAAAATCTCTCTCTTCGCCGCCATTGCCGCTACTCTCGCCCTCGCCGCCGCAGGCACCCAGGCCGCCACTCTGGTCGACTGGAATCTGGACACCGTCACCGGACCCACTGATAACAACACACCTTTCGACGGCGTCGCCTCATCCGTGGCCACCGTTGCCGCCAACATTTCCGTGACCAATCTTGTCACCGCCAGCTCGTCCGGCCACGCCGGTTTGGTCTGGAGTTCGGGCAATGCCGGGCCGGGCAAGCTCAACCTTCAGCGCTGGGACCACCCGAACGACAGTCCATCCAGCTTCGGAAACGGAAACGGAAACCCCAACAACTGGCTTCAGTTCTCCATCATCGCCGAAACCGGCTACTGGTTCGACCTCACTTCCATGACCATCTCGGCCTGGCGCAACGGCGCCGGAGCCGCCGCAGACTGGAGCTACGAATATTCCACCGACAGCGGCGCAAACTGGACCGCTTTTGGTTCCGTTCATAACGAAAGCAATGCTGGTGATTCAATTTTCCGTGACGTGACCTTCACCGGTTCGGTGACCGAAGTCGAAGAGCTTCTGATCCGCTTCATCGCCGTTGGCCCGGACGGCGGCACCGGCAATATCCACATCAACGAAATGACGGTAAGCGGCGACGTGCGCCTGATCCCCGAACCCTCGGGTGCCCTGCTGGCTTTTCTGGGCCTCCTGCCCTTCCTGCGCCGCCGCCGGAGCCATTGATGACCGAGCCGGATGCCAGCCAATGCGCCGACCCCGGTCCATAGACCACTCCTCCCCGGACACCCTGCCTGGACCCAATGTTCAGGCAGGGTGAAATTTTTTTCTTCCCGACCAAGCCCGTCCGGTCCGGAGTCCCCCGGTTCCGGGCGGGTTTTTTTACAGCCCGCCAAGCCCGACGAAATCGACAATCCGCATCGAGTGAATCCCCTTCGATCCCATACCGTGAAAATCCCCGCCTACCTTGCCACCGCAGCGGTCTTTCTGGCCGCAAGCCACGCCTCCGCCCTTCCTGTTTCCGTTGATGTCTATGCAGGAAACGTGGCGGGCAACCCACCGGACACTTTTGTCAACCTCGGCGATGGGGGAGTCGGCCCCAATGGCACCCGGGTGGGAGTGGCCTCGGGGGTAAGCGCCGCACGTACGGCTGCGGGCACATCCAATCAAGCGGTTTGGACGATCCCGGGCTCGGGGGAGTTCCGCCTGCGCTACCATTTGGACAATACGGTAAACGCCCAGTTTCGGCCGGGAATCCAGGGGTTTTACGATGCCGGGGGCGGGGTCGTCGGCTCCGCCGCTGCCGTGGAGGATGCCTTGCAAGCTTTCGTTTCGCTTCCGGGTGTGTCGGCAGAAACCAGCCCGTCCACGATTCCGGAATCGTTGAATTCGGGCAGCGGCAACACCGGAGCCCCGGCCGAGCTTTTTACCACCATCTATACCATCGATGAGGGAAGCCCCGCCATTGGCATGGCAGTGGCCGTGGGCTTCCACAGCGCGTGGAACGGCCCCGGTGCCTACATCTTCGGACGTGAAGACGGCCCCAACCAAGTGGTGATCGATGAAGCGCCACCGCCACCACCGCCGCCACCCTCCGTCACCATTCTACCGGACGCCGCCATCCTCGCCCCGGGCGACTTGATCACCCTGGAGTCGGTCCCGCCAGGCGCGCCGCTCCGCTACACCCTCGACGGCAGCGAACCCGGCGCCGCATCCACCTCCTACTTCGATCCTTTCCCCCTGAACGAAAGCACGTTGGTGCGCGCCGTGGCTTTGGACGAGGAGGGAAATCCAGGTCCCATCGCCAGCCGACAGTATTTCGTCGTCGACTCGGGCGACGCCACCCCGAACATCGTCCTCATCGTAGGAGACGAGGTGGGCTATGGCGACCTGCATTGCTACGGCGGCGTGAACATCGCCACGCCCACCCTCGACACCCTCTTCTACGAAGGCATCCGCTTCACCCAGTACACCACCACAGGCGGCGGTGCCCACGCCGCACAATACGCTCTGCTCACCGGACGCATGGTCGCCCGCTCGAGCCTCGGGCCGCAGGCACCCGGACCGGGAGCCATCGGCTGGAAATCAGAGGAATGGAGCATGGGCGAAATGCTGCGCCGCCGCGGATACTCCACCTCATTTGTCGGCGAGTGGCTGCTGGGCTCGGCAGCAGGCAGCCACCCCAACGACCAGGGATTCCAGCTTTTCCACGGCCTGCCTCATTCCATGGCCCACGACCCTCCCCTTGAGGAGAATGGCGATGTGATCGAAGCCGCGCCCGATCCAGAGAGCCTGCTCGGACAACTCACCACACGCGCCACCACATGGCTTGCCACCGCAGAAGAACCCTTCGCCTTGGTATTCCACCCGCCCGCGCTGCCAGCCGACGGCACATCCCTGGCCGGCCCCCACGGCAACCGCATTGAGGCCCTCGATCAGGCGGTGGCCCAGCTCCTTGCAGCCCTCGACGCACGCAACGCCACCGACGAAACCTTGGTCATCTTCCTCGGCAACGGCGGCACACCGCGCACTGTCGACGGCGGCTCCAACGGACTGTTCCGCGACGGCGCGGGCACCACCTGGGAAGGCGGCTTGCGCGCACCCCTCATCGCCCGCTGGCCCGCCGCCCTGCCAGACGCACAGATGAACCTGTCCTTGCTCTGGCTACCCGACCTGATGCCGACCCTCGCGGCAATCACCGGTTCATTTCTCGCCGCCGACCGCCCGATCGACGGCACCCCGCAACCCGCCGTCCTTTCCGGGTCGCAAACGAGACCGCTCGGTGGCGAAACCGCTTTCGGTTTACGCCACGAGGGCGGTGCCTGGAACATCGCCACCGCCCGCCAGGGCCGTTGGAAGTCCCACTTGTCCATTCTCAATATCGATCCTGAGAACAACCGGCCCACCACCGGCGCGCAGGTGTACGACCTGCACGTCGATGCCGAGGAACGCATCAACCGCGCCAGCCAACAGGGTGCCGTGGCCACCGAACTTCAGAACCTGGCCGACCAAACCGAAGACTCGTTCCCGCCGCCCGGACAAAGCGACGTGCCCGAACCCAAAGCTCCCGTGATCAACGGCGTCACCACGACCCTGGACGGCACGCCCCCGGATGAGGGCTCGGTGCTTTTCTCCTTCGCCAGACCACTGGACTCCATCGATGACTCCTACGCCGTCGAGCGCAGCACCAATTTGCAAGACTGGACGAGCGAGCCCATCACTCCTTTTATCCTCTCACTTGCACCCGCCGGATCGCACACCGAGCAACTGACCCTCGATGTTCCACTTGGACAGCCACCGTTCGATGGGCCCCGCCATTTTGTCCGCCTCCGCGCCGACCGCGCCACCAATCCCTGAATGAGAAAAGTTTGGTAGTTTTCAGTGCTCAGAAAATCACCAGCCCGACCAAAGCCCCGCGCCCGACCACTGACCACTGACCAATGTGCTGCCAGCCCACCCCACCCTTTTTGAATACTGAAAACCAGCAAACGAGCAAACTTTCCACATGAAAACCTTCGTCTCACTACTGCTTCTTCTTATCGTCGCCGCCGCCTCACACGCGCGCGAGCCGCTCGACAAACCCAACCTGATTGTCATCTTCCTCGACGACGCAGGCTACACCGATTTCTCGCACACCGGCCATCCCACCATCGAAACCCCGGAAGTCACACGCATGGTACGCGAAGGCCTCAATTTCACTCAATACTACGCCGCCTCGCCCGCCTGCACCGCTTCGCGCTACGGCCTGCTCACCGGGCGCATCCCCCAGCGCTCGGGTCTGCGTTGGGTGATCGGCCCCGGCGAAGCCCGCTACATGCACCCCGACGAGATCACCATCGCGAGCGGCCTTAAGGAGCGCGGATACGCCACCGCCATGTATGGCAAATGGCACCTCGGCACGCCGAATACCGCAAACAATTTCAACACCAATGCCTTCCCGCTCGCCCACGGATTCGACGTCTGGTACGGCACCAACGTCTCCCACGATTACAACGACTCCCGCCTCATCGAGTCCGACCCCAACGGCACCACCCCCGCTCCCGGCTATACCGTGCTCCGCACCGACATCGGCACCACCGGCAACGAGGACCGCTTCACCGACCTCACCATGCAATACCGCGACCGCGCCGTCGATTTCATTCGCGCACAAAAAGACAACCCCTTCTTCATCTATATCGCGCCTAACATGCCTCACCTACACATTGCCGTGACCGACCCCTTCGAGGGCGTGTCCGAGCGCGGACTGCTCGGCGACACCATGGCCGAGATCGACGATCTGGTTGGCACCGTTCTCGACACGCTGGTGGAGGAGGGGATAGCCGAAAACACCTTGGTGGTATTCACATCAGACAACGGCCATTGGATTCGTTTCCAGAACGATGCCAGCCATCCGAAATACGGCGAGGCACGCATCCACATCGGCAGCGCGCGCCCCTTCCGCGACGGCAAAGGCTCCACTTGGGAGGGCGGCGTCCGCGTGCCCGGTGTGTTCTGGTGGCCGGGAACCATCCCCGCTGGCTCCGTCGTGCGCCAGCCCGCATCCAACTTCGACATCCTGCCCACCGCCTTCGCGCTCGCTGGTCAA
>SLCJ01000376.1 GCA_007125835.1 Verrucomicrobiales bacterium
CGTTTGCGGCGGCGGAGGTAGGCGGGGAGGTCGAGGTCTTCACCGTCGATGACGGTGGGTTCGCCTTGGTCGAAGCGGCCGCCGCCGGCTTCGGGGCGGGTGGAGGCACCGAGGCGCAGTTCCGCTTGTCCGACCTCGTCGGCTTCGGTGGAGGGGCGGAGGCGGATGCGGGTGGTCGGTTTTGCGGGCGGGGCTTGGGTGGCGGTGGCAGGTGGCTCGGTGCTACGGGCGACGGATCGTTTCTGACGCTCGGGTTCTGGCTCGGGTTCCGGCTCCGCTTCTGGCTCGCGTGCTTTTGGGGTGGGCTCCGGTTCTGGTTCGGGTTCGGGCTGCGGAGTGGGTTCGGGTTCCGGGGCAGGTTCTGGCGCGGGTTCCGGCGCGGGTTCTGGCGCGGGTTCTGGCGCGGGTTCTGGCGCGGGTTCTGGTTCCGGCTCGGGGGCAGGCTCAGGCTCAGGTTCGGGTTCGGGTTCGGGTTCGGGAACCGGTTCTGGCACGGGTTCTGGCACGGGTTCCGCTTCCGGTGCGGCTTCGGCTTCGAGGGGTTCCTGCGCGGGAGCGGGTGCGGAGAAGAGGTCGGTCTGTGCTTTCGTCGCGGTGGCGGAATCGTCGCTGGAATCAGCGGCGTCGGCGTCGGCGGTTGCGGGTGAGGAAACCTGTTCTTTTTTGGTGGCAGGTGCTTTGGGTTCGGGGTGGGACTCGGTGCCTTCGGCTAGGGAGCTGAAAAGGGTGACCGACAGGCTGCGTTTGAGCGAGGGGTCGGTGGCGATGCCGAAGAAAATCTGGGTGGATTCGCTGACGTGTTTGGCGAGTTCGGCCATCAGGGTTTGCACTTCAAAAATGCGGAGATCTTCGTTGCCGGTGATGTGAACGAGCACGTTGGCGGAGTGATTGAGCAGGCGTCCGCGGCTGAGCAGCGGGCTCTTGAGGGCGCGCTCGAGGGCTTGTTTGGCGCGGTCTTCGCCGGTGCCGAGGCCGTGGCCGAAGAGGCAGTGGCCGTTGGATTGGCGGAGCAGGGTGAGGAGGTCGTCGAGGCCGATGCGAATGATGCCGGGTCGGGTGACGAGCGTGGCGACTCCGCGCATGGACTGGCCGAGGAGGTTGTCGGCGGCTTCGAAGGCGCGCTGGATGCCATCGGTGGGGGAGATCAGTTCTTCGAGGCGGTCGTTTTCAAAGAGAATGACCGCATCGGCCTCGCGGCGGATGCCCTCGAGGGCCTGGGCGGCCTGGTCTTTGCGGCGGTTGCCCTCGAAGGAAAAGGGCATGGTGACGAAGGCGATGACCATGGCTCCGGCTTCGCGGGCGATGCGCGCGACTTCGGGGCCGGCTCCGGAGCCGGTGCCGCCGCCGAGTCCGAGGCAGAGGAAGACGAGGCGGCGGCGTTCGACGGCGCGGGTGATGTTTTCGGCGGATTCGAGGGCGGCGTTGCGGCCGATCTCGGGGTCGCCGCCGGCACCGAGGCCCTTGGTGAGGTTGGGGCCGAGCTGGATGCGTTCTCCGGCGACGGCGGAGTTGAGGTCGCGGATGTCGGTGTTGAGGGTGAGTAGTTCAACTCCCTCGGCACCATCCATGGCCATGCGGGCGACGACGTTGCTGCCGGCTCCGCCGATGCCAACGACTTTGACAGTGGCTCCGGCGGCTTCGGTGAGGATGTCCTGGGTATCGCGGGGAAACTCGATCATGATCTGTGGATTGGTTGCAGGTTTTGGATTGGCGTGAGGAGGGAGGCAAAAAGAGGAAGGCGGATTCAGCGGATGCGGGAGAAGAGGCTGCGCACGAGGGAGCGGAGGCGCCCGGCTTCGCGCAGGTCGTTGTCGCGGAGCTGGGCGTAGCGGATGAGTCCGAGTGCGGTGGAGTAGGCGGGGTTTTCGCTGGCGGCGGGAGGCCCCTGGGTGTGCGGCGGCTCGTGGCGCTGCACGGGCATTTGGAAGATCTCCTTGGCGAGTCGGTCGATGCCGTGGAGGCGGCTGGAGCCGCCGGTGAGCCAGACGCCGCCGGCGATGCGGTCGAGGCCGCCGTTTTTGCGCAGGCGGTCGCGGAGCAGTTCGAAGGTTTCGGCGACGCGGGCGTTGATGACGAGGTCGAGTTCTTCGCGGCGGATGTGGCGTCCTGTGAACGAGGGTTCGTCGGCGAGGTGGACGGTTTCGGACAATTCGGGGTCGCCGGGGATGGCGCAGCCTTCGGTGATTTTAACCTTTTCCGCCTTGGAGAGGGGCAGCTTGAAGCAGACGGCGATGTCGTTGGTGATGTGGTCGCCGCCGACGGGGATGCAGCCGGACTGGGCGACGACGCCGTCGCGGTAGAGGGCGTAGTCGGTGGTGCCGCCGCCGATATCGATCATGAGCGCGCCTTGCTCGCGGGCGGGGCGGTTGAGGACGATTTGCGCCGAGGCCAGAGGGGAGAAGACGACGGCCTCGACATCGAGCATCATTTCCTTGATGCAGGTGATGGCGTTGCTGATGCGGGTTTTGACGCCGTGGACGATGTGGTAGGACGCTTCGAGGCGGTTGCAGAGGCGGCCGAGCGGGTTAATCACGCGCTCCTGGCCGTCGACGTAGTAATGGCGCAGTGCGCTGTGGATGAAGACGTTTTCGCGCGGGATTTCCACTTCGCGGCTGACGCGCTTCAGTTCCTCGATGTCCTCCTCGGTGATTTCGTTCTGGTCTTCGGGCAGGTCGATCAGTCCGCGGTTGTTGAGGCTTTGGATGTGGCCGCCGGAGACGGAGAGGATGACGGTGCGGATCTGCACGTCGGAGCGTTCCTCGGCGCGGAAGATGGCCTCGTGGAGGCAGGTGTGGACGGTTTTGAAGTCGGTGATTTCGCCCTTGCGCACGCCGCGCGAGGGGGTTTCGCCGGTGCCGAGGATTTTGATGCTGCCATCGGAGTTGATCTCGCCGACGACGGCGAGGATCTTCGAGGTGCCGATTTCAATGCCTACGTGGATCTTGCTGCGTGCCATGGATGGAGCTGTCGTTCGGGGGCGGAGGGTTGGGGGCTACTATGCAGCCGATTCAGCTGCGGTTCAAGATCGCCTGCAAGTCGCGGGAGCGGCGTCCTTCGGGGGAGAGGGGTGCGGGGGCCGGGTTGGCGGGCGGGGCGAGCATGCGCGCGCGCGGCGGCCGTGGTTCGGAGGAGGCGAGGCGCACGGCGGCATTGCGGCGCGGCAGTAGATTGGCGGAATCGATTTCGAGGCCGCGCGAGCGGAATTCTTCGAGGATGAGGCGGAAGCGCATGAAGTCCTCGACGGGGGTGGCGGTGGAGAGGCGCGCGCGCTGGCCGGAGCGGGTACGAAGTTCAAGGGTGTAGCCGTTGACGATGGAGACAGCCTCGATGAGCGGGTCGGTGGGGTCGTCGCGGCGGAAAATCCCGGCGAGCAGGGCGAGTGCGTCGCGGGCGAGCGGATCCTCGAGGTTTTGGCCGGGTGCAAGTCCGGTGGCATCGATCACTTCGAGGCTGGGCAGGCCGACGGTTTCGGGGCCGAGGTGGCGGCTTTGGAAAAGGCGGCCGCGTTCGTCGACCAAAATGCCGGAGCCCGGGCTGTGGGCGCGCAGGCCGGCGGCGTGGCAGACGATCCAGGCGATGGGCCGCCGTTCGCTGAGGCGGATTTCGAGGCGGTCGGGGAGGATTTTCCCGACTTCTGCGGTTTCCACCTGGGGCAGGGCTTCGAGGCGTTCGCGCACGGCAACGAGATCGAGTTCGAGCAGGTTGACGCCTTCGCGGACTCCGGCAGCGGCGAGTGACTCGCCGCGGTTGAGGCGGCCGTCGGTTTCGTAGAGGATGTGATTGAGTGTGAAGTGGTCGTTTTGAAGGATGGCGGTGCGGAAGGCGTGGTGGAGCATGACCAGGGTCATGACGGCGGCGCTGACGAGGACCATCCCCTGGAACAAGCGCTTGAGGAGGGTGGCGCGGCGCATCTTCAGGCTGCGGCGCGTCTCGATGTGGTCGACATTGATCATGCGCGGGTCGTCCTTCCCGGGCAATTTCAACGATCGGCGGCGTTTGGGTTTATTGCGTTTCATGGCTGCGTCTTGGTGTTAGGAGCGCGCAGGGCGAGGGACTGGTTGAGAATGGTGAGGCAGAGGTTGGTGAAGGAAAGGCCGGATGCTTCGGCGGCTTTGGGCAGAAGGCTGGTGGTGGTCATGCCGGGAATCGTGTTGGCCTCCAGCACCCATGGATTGTTGTGCGGGTCGAGCAAGACGTCAACGCGTGAATAAACTTCGATGCCCAGCGCCCGGTGGGCGTGCAGGGCGGCCTGCTGGACACGGGCGGCGGTGGCGGCATCGATGGGTGCCGGGCAGAGGTAGTCGGACCCGCCGCCGCCGCCGAGCCAAGGGTATTTGTTCTCCATGTTGTAGAAGCCGTCGCGCGGGCGGATTTCAACGATCGGCAGCGGGGTGTCGTCGAGGATGCCGACTGTCAGCTCGCGGCCATCGATGAAGTCTTCGACCAGGGCTTCCCGGCTCATGTGAAACACATCGGCGAGGGCGTTTTCCCAATCGGCCGGAGTGCGCACGATGTGAACGCCGACGCTGGAGCCTTCGCGCGGAGGTTTGACGACGACGGGGAGCTTGGCGGGCACGGGGTGTTCGGAGCTGCGGTCGAGCAGGCGGCTGTCCGGGGTGGGCACATTGGCGCGGGTGAAGGCGTCTTTGGAGCGTGCCTTGTCGAAGGCGAGGCGGCTCGAGGCTTCGCCTGCTCCGGTGTAGGGGATGCCTCGCGCTTCGAGTTCGGCCTGGACGCCGCCGTCTTCGCCGAACACGCCATGGAGGGCGATGAAGGCAATGGTGGTGTCGTCGGGGAGGACGAAACCAGCGTCTCGGACGTCGACGGTGACGACGGGATGTCCGGCCTCGTGCAGGGCGTGGGCGATGGCCTCGCCGGTGCGCAGCGAAACCTCGCGCTCCGAGCCCGGGCCGCCTTGGAGGACGGCGACGCGCACGCGCGACGGCTCGGGCGTGGTGGCGGCGGGATTGGCGGATGGCTGGGTTTCCTGGCGTGAGGTGGTATTCATATCATGGTTTCCGTTTAAAAGAGCAGATCTTCCTCGCCGATGACCTTTACCTCGGGTTCGAGCTGGATGCCGAGGCGGTTTTTAACGGTCAGGCGCACTTCCTCGATGAGGGCAAGCACGTCGCGGGCGGTGGCATGGTTTTCGTTGACGATGAAATTACCGTGGACCTGCGACACGCGGGCGCCGCCGCGGGCGAGGCCCTTGAGGCCCAATTGGTCGATGAGCGAGCCGGCGTGGCTGTCGCTCGGGTTTTTGAAGGCGCAACCGGCGCTGGCGGCGACGGGTTGCGAGGAGCGGCGTTTCGAGCGGGAGGCTTCGAAGGCGGCATCGATGGCTTCGAGCGGGGTGTCGGGCGTGCCTTGGAACACGGCTTCGAGAGCGAATTCGTGATCGAGAGCGGGCACGTCTCGGTAGCGCGCGTGGAAGGCATGGGCGGGCCGCTCTTCGATGCCGCCTTCGTGGGTGAGGACGCGAATGCTGGTTGTCTGGTCGAAGGTTTGAATGCCCATGGCGCCGGCATTCATGCGCAGCGCGCCGCCGACCAGGCCAGGCACGCCTTCCATCCATTCGAGCCCGCCGATGCGGGCAGTTCGTGCGGCGGCGGCGAGAGCTTTGAGGCGGACGCCGGCTCCGGCGCGGATGGTGCCGTCTGGGCCGGCCTCGATAGCGGCGAATTCGCCACGCGCGGGATGGATGACGAGGCCTGGGATGCCGCCGTCGCGGATGATGAGGTTGGAGCCGCGCCCGAGCACGCGCAGCGGCAGTCCGGTGGCGCGGGCGTGGCGGACGAGGGCGGCCAAGCTCTCGAATGTGGAAGGTTCGGCCCAGAACTGGGCACAGCCGCCGACGAGCATGGTGGTGTGCTTGCGCATCGGCTCGTAGAGGCGGGCGACGAGGTTGGGTTCGCCGGTGGCGTCGATCAAGGCGTCGAGGGTGGCGAGGTCGCGGGCCAGGGGGGTGGCGCACTCGTGAACATTGCCGGCACCGAGGGTGATCAGCAGGTCGCCGGGGCGCATGGCATTGCCGGCGGCAAGGCGAGCGGAGGCGAGGTCGGGGATGTGACGCATGCGGGTGGGCGCGTCGGCGGCGCGTGCGGCTTCGACGAGGGAGTCGCCTTCGGCGTCGGGCTGTTGTGGTTCGCCGGCGGGATAGACGCGGGTGATCCAGGCGGCTTCCGCCCGATCGAAGGCGCGCGCGAATTGCTCGCGCAGAGCACGCGTGCGTGAGTAACGATGCGGCTGAAACAGGCAGAGAACGCGTTCGCTTCCCGCGGAGCAGGCGGCCTCCAGGGTGGCGCGGATTTCGGTCGGGTGATGGCCGTAGTCGTCGACAAGGTGGAAGCGTTGCGAGCGGTAGCGTGTTTCAAAGCGGCGGCGCGCTCCGCGGAACGAGGCGAGGGCATCGCGCAGCGAATCGGGCGCGATGCCGAGGCGTGTGCCGAGGGCGATCACGGCAAGGGCATTGAGGATGTTATGACGGCCCGGAAGCGCGAGCTGGAACCATCCGAGGTCGTTTTGGCGGAAGGAGGCGCGGAAGCGTCCGTCGGTGGCATCGGTGGCGCGGATGTCGGCTTGGGGCGAGAAGCCGTAGGCGATGGCGTCGTGGTGCTCGCGTCCGAGGGCGGCGGCTCCGGGATCGTCGGCGCAGAAGAAGACGGTGCCGGAGGTATTGGCCAAGAGGGTGCGGAAGACGGTGTGGATGGCGTCGAGGTCGGCGTGGAAGTCGAGGTGGTCGGCTTCGACATTGAGCAGGATGGTGTGGTGGGGGTGGAAGCAGGTGATGGTGCCGTCGCTCTCGTCGCCTTCGGCCACAAACAAACTGCCAGGAGCTTCCCAATGGGCGTTGCGGCCGAGAACCGGGGTCTCCGCGCCGACGTAGTGGCCCGGGCGCAGGCCCGCGTGGCGCAAGGCGTGGGCGGCCATGGCCGAGGTGGTCGTTTTTCCATGCGTGCCGGCGACCACAATGCCTGTGGTGCCGCGCATCAGGGCGGCGAGGGCTTCGGCGCGGCGGATGAGCGGGATGTCGAGGGCGAGGGCGGCGTCGTAGGTGACATTGCCGGGTTTTACGGCGGAGGAGTAGATGACGGCGTCGCATCCTTCGGCGTCGGCGGCATTGTGGGGTGTGGAGAGGCGTAGGCCGAGGCCGCGCAGGTAGTCGGTGTCCGCGGTGGAGACGCGGTCGGAGCCGCTGACCTGGTGGCCGCGTTGGATGAGTAGTGCGGCGAGGCCGCTCATGCCGGAGCCGGCCACACCCAGCACATGGAGGCGGAGGGGGTGGGTTGGTTCGGCGATTTGTTGCAGGAGATCGGGCATGGAAAAAGGGTGGGGCCGTTTGGCCGTCAGGCGGCTACGTGTTTTTTCGGGCCATTGTTTCGGCGATCGTGGTGGCCATGGCGGAGGCGGCGTCGGGGTGGGCCAAGGAGCGCATGGCGGCGGCGGCGGTGTCGAGTCCGGGGGAGCCGGGTGCCCAGTCGGCGATGGCTTGGGCGAGTGTTTCGGCGGAGAGCTTGGCGTCGGGAATGAGGCGGGCGGCTCCCTGATTTACGAAGGCGCGGGCGTTGGCGGTTTGGTGGTCGTCGGCGGCGTGGGGGTAGGGGACGAGCAGTGCGGGCAGGCCGACGAGCGACAATTCGGCGAGGGTGGAGGCTCCGGCGCGAGCGAGCACCAGCGAGGAAGCAGCGTAGGCGGTGGCCATGTCGTGGCAGAAGGGCAGGGCCACGAGCGGGGCGTCGGGGTGGTTGGCGGCGCGGCGCATGGTTTCACCGTCGGCCTCGCCGGTCAGCAGGAGGATTTGCCAGGGCCGCGGGCCGGAGGTGGCGAGATGCAGGGCGGCGCGGTTGAGGGAGGCGGCTCCCTGGCTGCCGCCGATGACCAAGAGCACGGGTTTGTCGGGGGCGAGGCCGAGGGATGCGCGGGCGGCGGCGGCATCGAGGCTGGCGGCGAGGCCGGGGCGCACCGGGGTGCCGACCACCCGCGTGCGTGAACCGGGAAAGTGGGCGACGGCGGCTTCCATGCCAAGAAACACGGTGTCGGTGTGGCGTGCGGTGGTGCGGTTGGCGCGTCCGGGAATGGCGTTGGAATCGTGCAGAAAGGTGGGCAGGCCGCGGCGTCTGCCGACCCATACCGGGATCAGCGAGGTGAATCCGCCCATGCCGATCACGGCGGCGATGGATTCGCGGCGCAGCAGGCGTGAGACCCGGAGCCAGGTCGAGGCGAAGCGGAAGAAAAACGGGGCGGCGGCGGGACGAACCCCGGGCCACGGTCGAACCGCCAGGGTTTCAAAGCGCAGGTCGGGTCGGGAGGCGGCGACCGAGTGGTCGACGGCTTTCGAGGAGATGGCGAGCAGCGTGCCGATGTTTTCTCCGGCGAGGGCGTCGGCGAGGGCGAGGCCCGGGAAAAGGTGCCCGCCGGTGCCGCCGCAGGCAATCAGGGCGGTGGGGCCGGAATGGGGTGATGCGGATGATGGGGAATCCTGGCGGATCACAGGCGTGGGGTGATTTGCGGGCCGGCGAGCAACGGGTCGGCCGGATTGCGCCCCCTGCCCATGGCCTGGCGGTGGATGTTGATGAGGATGCCGATGCACATCAGCATGGTGACAAGGCTCGATCCGCCGTAGCTGATGAAGGGGAGGGGCATTCCCTTGTTTGGCAGTAGGGCGGTGGTGACACCGATATTGATCAGCGCCTGGATGGCGATCACACTGGTAAGACCGATGCCGAGGAGCCGACCGAACAAATCGCGCGCGTTGAGCGAGACGAGGATGCCAACGACCACGAGAAGCACAAACAGGAATACCACTACCAATGTGCCGACGAGGCCGAATTCCTCGCCGATCATCGGGAATATAAAGTCGGTGTGCGCATACGGGGTGTAGAACATTTTCTCGATGCCGTTTCCGTAGCCGCGGCCCTCGATGCCGCCGGAGCCCAACGCCAGTAGGGCGCGCCATTGTTGCAGGCCGGCACCCATGCGGTGGGCTTCGAGGTCGGAGAAGGCCAGCAGGCGGTCCATGCGCTGGGGGATGGCGACCACGGCGGCGGCGAGCAGGGCGAACCCACCGGCCGCGGGCATGGCCAGGTAGCGGATGCGCGCGCCCGCGACAAACATCATGAGCACACCTGCGAGGCCGACCAGGGCGGCGGTGCCGAGATCTTTTTCAAAGCCGATAAGGAGCACCGGCACGGCGAGGAGCAGGCAGGGAATGACAAATCCCTGCCACCATGTGTGAGAACGCAGCGGGCGTCCTGCGTACCACCACGCGATCAATACGACGGTGGCGATCTTCGCCGGTTCGGATGGTTGAAAGCTGAAATTGAAGCCCAGGGAGCGGGCGCTGATCCAGCGCCTTTCGCCATTGATTTCCATGCCTACTCCGGGCACGTAACAAAGAGCGAGAAGAACGACCATGATGCCCGCGATGGGCAGGATATAGCGTTCGAGAAGGCGGTAGTCGAGGAAGGCGAGGAAGGCCATCAACCCCAGCCCGCCGAGACAGTAGATCACCTGGCGGCGCAGGCCGGAGTGCCCGTCGGCAGTGCCGTCCAGCGCGTAGGCACCGGTGCTGGCAAGCATCAGCAGTCCGGTGGCGGCCAGCAGGATGGCCGCGCCGACCACAAAGACGATGCCATTGCGCTGCAGGAATCCGGAGGTGTGCGGAGAGGACACGTGGGCTTGGGCGTGGAGTGTTTAGTTGGAGGGGATGCGGAGCACGGTGCCGCTCTGGATCAGCGATGCGTCGGTGATATTGTTCGCCTGCATCAGGGCGTTGACGGTGACGTTGTAACGGCGCGAGATCGCCCACAGGGTTTCGCCGGGCTGCACCTCGTGGTTGGCGGGAGTGGCGGTGGTGGGTGCCGGTGCAGATGCTTGTGCGGTGGAGGCGGCCGGCTCGACGGCGCGTGCGCGGGGGGGCGCGGCGGAATCGTCGACCGGGCGCGCGGCCCGCACTTCCGGTGCCGCGGATGAGGAGCGGCTGGCGAGGCCGGACGGGGTTTCCGCGCGCATGGTGCGCGGCGGCTCGGGGATGAGCAGCGTCATATTTTCGCGGAAAGGGTTGGTTTCCGAAATCTCGTTTAACGTGACAATCGATTGTCGGCTGACGCTGTAGCGGGTGGCGATGTCGTCGAGGCTCTCGCGGTGGCGCACGGTGTGCCTTTGGAGCGGAGTTTCGTTACGAGCTTCCGGCGCCGGGGCTGCCTGGGCCGGGGCTGCGGCTGTTGATGTCGCAGCGGCTGCGTCGGCCGTTGCAGATGCGGAATCCGACTCCCCAGTGGAGGTGGTGGATGCGCTCCTGTCGGCTGTGGCCGGTGCTGCGGCCTGGGGGGTGGCGGTGGATTCGGCCCGGTCTGCGCTTTGGTCGAGCATGCGGAAGACCATCACCCCACCGACAAGGGCGACGTGCAGGAAGAGGATTACCAAGAAGGCGGTGGAAAGTTTGATGGTGGGCATGTCGGCGTCCCACTCGTCCTCGCGCGTGGCGGTCACCGGCAGCCGGTTGGGTTTGGCGAAGAGTTTTTTCATCACGCTTTTCCTGGGTCGGCGTGTTCGGGTGCGTTGGTCTCTTTTCATGGGATTAGGGCGTTCGATTTTTCGGTTTGAATGAGTTGTTTCTTGAGAGAATGTGGGAATTGGTTTCCGGGGGATGTGAAACGGGAGATTGGTGCTGGGGGTGGCGGAATCAAGGTTGGTGGCGCAGGCTGTCGGCAACGAGTTCGGCGAAGGCGCGCCCGCGCTCGGTGTAGTCGGTGAATTGGTCGAAGGAGGACGTGCCGGGCGAGAGGAGGATGAGGTCGCCCGGGTTGGCGAGGTCGCGTGCGGAGCGCAGGGTTTTGGCGTCGAGCCGGGGGTGGCGGCGCAGGGGGGCGAGCTGGCTCCATTCGCGTTCGAGGCGAGCGCCGAGTTCGCCGAAGACGACCAGGGCGCGGCAGCGTTCGGCGAGAAGAGGTTTGATTTCCGCGTAGTCGAGGCCTTTCTCGGCCCCGCCGGCGAGGAGCACCACGGGGCGGGTCTCTGCTCCGAGGGCGGAAGCGAGGGAATGGGAATTGGTGGATTTGGAGTCGTTGATGAAGCAGGTGCCATCGGCGGCGGTGGCGACAAGCTGGTAGCGGTGCTCCGGCGGCGTGAAGGCGGCGAGGGCGGCGAGGGCCCGGGTGTCGTCCACGCCGGCGGCCTCGGCGGCGGCGAAGGCGGCGAGCAGGTTGGCGTGGTTGTGCCGTCCGCGCACGCGGAAGGAATCCACTGTGGCCAGTGGCCGCCCCTCGCGGATGATTTGGTTTTCCCGGAGGTGGAAATCGGCCGACATGTCGTCCGGATCGAAGGTGCGTGCGCGGCTGCCCCCGGCGGTGGCGGTGGCGACCATGGGCGGCGGCACGACCACCACTTCGTCCGGTCCCATATTGAGGAAGATCCGCTCCTTGGCGGCGCGGTATTCTTCCAGCGAGGCATGCCAGTCGAGGTGGTCGGCGGAGAAATTCAGCCAGACGGCGGTGTTCGGTTTCAGAGTGGAAATGGTCTCAAGCTGGAAGGAGGAAAGCTCGAGGGCGACGGCGCGGGCTTCGGGGTGGCTGACCACGATCTCGGAAAGTGGTGTGCCAATGTTACCAGCGGCGAAGGCCTCGATTCCGCCGCCGCGCAGAGCGGCCGCCGTCATGCCGGTGGTGGTGGTTTTGCCATTGGTGCCGGTGATGCCGATCATGTGTCCCCGGTAGAAGCGGGACGCCAGTTCGGTTTCGCCAGTCATTTCCGAACAGTGGCGAAGCCAGGCAGAAGCCCAATCGCGGCGCGGGTGGATGCCGGGGCTGAGGACTGCCAGATCATAGGAACCGCTGGCGGCGGCATCGCCGAGAAACGTGAGCCCTTGGGCGGCGAGCGGGGCGAGCGAGGATTCGAGTGCGCCGCCGCTGCCTGCGGAGTCGGCCAGTGCGACATCGGCCCCCTCGCGCAGGCACAGCGCGGCGGCGGCGCGGCCGCTGCGACCGCCGCCGAGGATCAGGATCCTGGCTGCCTTGAGATTCATGAGGTGGGTGCGTTTGATTGCTGGTTTATTCTAGATTGGAATTATGTTATCGAAGTTTGAGGGAGGCGAGGCCGAGCACGGCGAAGAAAGCGGACACCATCCAGAAGCGCATGATGACCTTGTTCTCGTGCCAGCCTTTGAGTTCGAAATGGTGGTGGATGGGAGCCATGCGGAAGATCCGCTTGCCGCGCAGCTTGAAGCTGCCGACCTGGAGAATTACGGAAAGGGCCTCGGCGACAAAAATTCCGCCGATGAGAATGAGCAACAGCTCATGGCGCACGGCGATGGCGATCAGCCCGATGACGGCACCGATGGCCAGCGACCCGGTGTCGCCCATGAAGACCTGCGCGGGGTGGCAGTTGAACCACAGGAAGCCGAAAGCGGCCCCGGCCAGCGCCGAACAGAACACCGCAAGCTCACCGAGCGACGGGTGGTGCGGGATGAGCAGGTACTCGGCGATCGTGAATGTGCCGGCGGCGTAGGCCAGCAGGCCGTAAGCGGCGGTGGTGGTGATCGTGCAGCCGGCGGCGAGGCCGTCGAGGCCATCGGTCAGATTCACCGCATTGGACGCACCGACGATGACCAGTGCGAAAAACGGCAGACACAGCCAGCCGATGTCTGAAAACAGCGGTGTCTTCAGAAAGGGGATGTGGAACGCGCGGATGAATGATCCGGTGGAGGGATGCCAGGCGAGGTAGGCTCCGGCGACGAGGGCGATGGCGGCGAGGGCGATCAGTTTCGCCCGCGCACTGAGGCCGTCGGATTTGCGCCGCCGCACTTTCAGGTAGTCGTCGGCGAAACCGACCGCGCCGGCTGCGATCATGACAAACAGGGCGGTTTGCACAAATGGCATGCCGACCCGGGCCCACAGCAAGGTGGACAGGGCGACCGCTCCGACAATGAGGACGCCGCCCATGGTCGGAGTACCGGCTTTGTTGCCGTGGAGGGCGTGCAGGCGGTGGATTTCGGCTGCATCGCGGATGGGCTGCCCGGCCTTGAGAGCGACGAGAATGGCGATCACGCGCGGGCCGAGGACGATGCAAAGCAGGAAGGCGGTGACGCAGGCCAGCGACGCGCGGAAGGTGATGGACTCGAAGATGCGGAGCACGCCGAGTTTTTCTTCTAGCAGATGAAGGTGATACATCATAGGGCGTGTACCTCCTTTTCATCGCGAGCGGATCGTGTGGCCAGAGCGGCGAGGATGTTTTCCATCGCTGCGGCCCGGCTGCCCTTGACCAGCGCGACATCGGCGGCGGTCAGCTCGTCGGCAAGCCAGGCGGCGCATGTCTCGTGGCAGTCAAATGCGCGGGCTTCGCCGCCCGCTTCGGCGAAGGCACGGGATATGGCGTCGGCATCTATGGTGGCGACGATGTCGATGCCCGCCGCATGCGCGGCAAGGCCGGCTTCGCGGTAAGCGGATTCGGTTGTATCTCCTAGCTCTCCCATGGCTCCCAGGATGGCGATGCGCCTTCCCTTGGACGGGATAGCGGCGAGTGTATTCAATGCGGCTGCCAGGGAATCGGGATTGGCATTGTAGGAGTCGTCGAGCAGCGTGGCTCCCCGAAAGGTGGTCCGGCGCAGGCGTCCGCCCGGGATCACGGCCTCTTCAATGGCCTGCGCGGCTTCCTCCGGAGAAATGCCGGTGGCGAGGCCGGCGGCGATAGCGAGCATGGCGTTGATGCCCATGTGCGGGCCGGCAAGGGGAAGACGCAGGCGGATGGGCTGGCTGCCGGTGTCGGCGACGAACACCTCCAGGCGGAAGCAGCCTTCGGCGTCCGCATCCAGCAGGCGGCCGCGCAGGTCAGCCTCCGGGATGTCGGGCGCGGCTGAACCAACGGCTGCGCAGGTCACGCCCAGCGTGCGGAGGCCGCCTTTGGCGATGGCTTCGCGTTCGGCGGCTGCAAACGGGCAGTCGAGATTGAGGATGGCGATGCCGCCCGGGCGCAGGGCGTGGTAAAGGGAGAGTTTTTCGCGGGCGATGGCTTCGATACTGCCGAGGTTGCCGATGTGGGCGCGCCCGATGTTGGTCACCAAGGCGATGTCCGGCTGCGCCAGTTGCGCCAGCTCGGCAATCTCCCCGGGCTGGTTCATGCCCAGCTCCCAGACGGCGTGAGTCTGCCCTTGCTCCAGCGACAGCATGCTCAGCGGCAGGCCAATGTGGTTGTTCAGGTTGCCCTGGGTGGCATTCACTTCGTGGCGCACCGACAGCACCGCGCGCACGAATTCCTTGACCGTCGTTTTGCCGTTGCTGCCGGTGATGGCGAGCACGCACGGCGCGAAATGGCGGCGGCAGGCGACGGCGAGCTGTTGCAGCGCGGCGAGGGTGTCGGCCACGGTGATCACGGCCGGGCCCTGGCTGTTGCACGTCTGCAAGGGGGAGTGCCCCTGTTCGACTAATATGGCCACCGCCCCGGATTTCGCAGCCTGGTCGAGGAAATCGTGGCCGTTGTAGCGCGGACCGCGGAGGGCGACGAAAAGCGATTCGGAAGGCAGCGAGCGGGTGTCGGTGCCCACGGCGTGCACGGTGGCTCCGCTGCCAGGCGCGGAGAGCTGTCCGCCGCAGGCATTGGCGATTTTGGCTGGCGACATCGGGTTCAAGAGCCACCTCCTCGTTCCGGTGGCAATTGTCGAAGGGCTTCGCGGGCGACCGCCACATCGTCGAAGGGATGTTTTTCGCCGGCGATTTCCTGCGTGGTTTCGTGCCCCTTGCCGGCGATGAGCACAAGGTCGTTCTCGCGTGCGGTTTCGATGGCGACACGAATTGCCTCGGCGCGGTCTTCGATGACTCGGTAATTGCGCCGGCTGATCCCGCCCTCGATCTCCTTGAGGATGGCGGCGGGATTCTCGCCGCGCGGGTTGTCGCTGGTCACCAGCACAATGTCGCTTCGCTCCGAGGCGCAGCGGCCCATTTGCGGGCGCTTCATACGGTCGCGCTCGCCGCCGCATCCGAACACGGTGATCAGACGCGCGGGCTTGAGTTCTCGCAGCGTGTCCAGGGCGTTCTCGAGGGCGTCCGGCGTGTGGGCATAGTCGACGAATACCCGGAAGGGCGCGCGGTCGGTCACGCTTTGCATGCGGCCCGGAATCTGCGGGGCGTCTGCCAGGTTGCGGACGGCTTCGCGGAAATTCAGGCCGATCGAAGCGGCGGCACCGAGCGCCGCCATGGCATTGTAGATATTGAAGCGCCCGATGAGCGGGATTTGAACGAGGATCTCGCGCCCTTTGACGGTGAGCGCGAAGCGCGAGCCATCGGCGGCCAGGCGCGGCCGGGTGGCGCGCAGGTCGGCCCCAGCCCCGAATCCATAGCTGAGGATGCGCACCCGCGAAGCGAAGTCGCGGGCGAGAAGCTGGCCGTGGATGTCGTCGGTGTTGACGACAAACACGCCTTCCTTGCCGCCGGTCGCACGCTGTTCGGCGAGAATCAGGGGCAGCCGGGCCTTGGCCTGGAAGTAGGCCTCCATGCTGCCGTGGTAGTCAAGGTGATCGCGGGTCAGATTGGTAAACACCCCGACATCGAAGCGCACCGAGGCGACCCGCATCTGCTCAAGGCCGTGCGAGGACACCTCCATCGCCACTCCCCGGCAGTCGTTGTCCTTCATCACCGCCATCAGCGCATGGATCTCATTCGAGGCGGGCGTGGTGCGCGAAGATTGCCAGACGCGTTCTCCATCGTCGTAACCAGGCGTGCTGATCATTCCGGCGCGGCCCAGCGCGCATTTCATGAGGTGGTGGACAAGGAAAGTGACGGTGGTCTTGCCATTGGTCCCGGTGGTGCCGACCACTTTCATGCCGAACGACGGTTTGGCGTAGAGCACGTCGGCGATGCGCCCGAGAGTGGCGGCGGCATTTTCCACTTTGATCACCGGGATGCCCTCGGGCTTTGCATCGAGTGCGGAATCGGTAACCACGGCCACAGCACCTTTTTCGACGGCTTCGGCGATGAAAGCGCGCCCGTCCTGCTTGGATCCCTTCAGCGCGACAAAGACGCGCCCCGGGCGCACGCGCCGTGAGTCGGCGGTCACCCCGGTGATGTCGGGGTCGCCGTCGCCGGTCACATCGTATTTGCCGTAAAGCTGGCTGGTGATGAAGGAAAGTTTCATGGCCTTGGCTTTTTGGGGGGCTCAGGGTGTGGAGGCGGTGGCCGGCGCGGCTCCCGCGAGGACGTCCGGAGCGGCTTCCGGTGCAATGTCGAGAATGCGCATCGCCCGCGTGGCGATCGAGGCAAAGACAGGAGCAGCGATGGTGCCGCCAAACAGACGGACGCCCTCCGCCGGGCGGGGATGGTCAATCACCACAACACAAACCAGGCGTGGCTGGTCGGCGGGGAGGAACCCAGCGAAGCTGACGACGAATGCGCCGCTTTCGTATTCGCCGAGCTGCGGGTTGTAGCGGCGGGCGGTGCCGGTCTTGCCGGCCACCTGATA
>SLCJ01000226.1 GCA_007125835.1 Verrucomicrobiales bacterium
AAAACCGGCGGGCCCGAGCCGGGCAGATCCGCCGCCAGTGCCAGCACCACGCCGGCACCCAGAATCCAGGACAATGTTTTCATATCAGTTTGGGGATGGAGGTTCGGCAGTGAAGAGCTCCGACGGCACGACCACGTCGACCTCGCCGTCGTCGCGGAACAACACCAGCAAGTATCGATAATCGGCTTGATGAACCAGCGGCTGCGACGGGCGCAGATACACGAACCGGTTCTGAAACTCGAAGTATGGGTCGTAAACCACCGTGTATTCGGTGCCGCCGATCGTCTCGTCGCGGGCGGCAATACCCTCGATCAACGGCGTGACCTGCACCACATCGCCCGACACGGTCGGAAACCTTTGGTTCGGCACCTGATAGCGATAGACCACCGCCGGCAGCAGACTGCGCCGCGCCAGCCTGTTCGCCACTTCCACCTCCAGGCGTGCCATCAGGTCCATTGGCGGCGTGAGCCTCGTGGTATCACCCACTCGGGTTACTGTCGTGTCTGAGTAGAGTCTGGCAATTTGAATGCCGTAGTGGCCACCGACCGGCACTTTGAATTCCTCATTGATGGGCACCCACGGACGTGCCGGCCACACCGCGTCGGGCCCGCCATCAATCGGTTCGATCCACGCGAACTCCACACGGTTGCCGGGCGCGCCGCGCTCGCCGCTGGGCGCTACGGCCAGCACCATGAAATAGTAGGTCACACCGCTTTCCAGATCGAGTTCGACGCTGTGCTCGGGGCTTTGATTGCCAAGCAGCGGACCAGTGTCATAAACCCGGAAGTCCATCGTTTCGGTCACCCCGTCGACCTCGACCTCGACGCCCATCCGGTTCTCGAAGGCCGGAGTCATTTCCCCGGAGATCCGGTCCGGCGGCATCCCGCCCGCCGCCGCTACCATCACATGAAAGCGCGACACACCATGCGGCGGGCAGGCCCAGGAAAGCCTCGCCTTCCCGCCTTCCAGCGCCTCAACCGGAAGCAGCATCGGTTGCGGCGGCGGCTCCAAAGCGGTCATTTCAAAGCGCCCCAGCTCGACCAAAGGCCCGGCGAATCCAGCCCCGGTAAAGGTCTGCAGGAAATAGCTTACCTCACCCGCATTGACGGAAAGCAGGTCGGCATTGATACTGGCTGGCGGATCATCCTCGCCCTCCTCGATGAGCACCAAGGGGCCGAAATCAATCCGCCGAAAAATCTTCCAGCCTGCCACGGATTCGTCGGAAAGATCCGGCGGCACAAGATTCGGTGTGGCAACTTCCGCCTCCGGATCGGCCACCGTTCCCTTGATCCGCCGCGAAACATGTCGCCGCAGCACCGGACCATCCGCTGGAGCCGCCAGTTCCGTGGCATACTCCTGCGCGGAGATCGCCCACAAGGTTCGCCTCTTGTTAGACTGTGTAGGGCCGGTGGTTATGGTCAGTCTGTCGAAGTTGCTGTGGTTTCCATGGACGTCCAGTGCATTCAAGTGAAAGGTCACGCTGTGGTTGCTGTCATGGGTGGGCAAGCGCAACCTCGTGTTGAACGACATGGCCTCCATTCCGGGCGCGAATGCCAGGGTCCCCAGATAAACCGAGTCAACCGGGGCCGGCCCCAGGGGCGTGGATTCCGGCTCTCCCGTGGGACTGTCGTCATCGATCCGGTAGAACACATTTGCGGCGGCAATGCCGGGACCCGTGCGTTGCACCAGAACACCGACGTTAAAATAACCGCTATCCCAATGCGCTAAATCCTCGCTGCCCGCCGCCGGAAAAATCTGCAAGGCCGCCACCGAATTCAGCACTTCCACTCCTCCGCCGTTGGCGGGCTCGGGGCCTCTGCGGTCGCGCAGCACGCCGGAGGCCGGCGCACTGTGCGGCGACGGAGCCTCGCCGCAGGCCGTGAGAAACACCGCACGCACGGTGAACCACCAGGTTTTGTTCAGCTCCTCCGGCGCCGGCGGCACACCAAGGGAGTCATCCTCGAATTCCATCCACTCCTGACCGGGGTCCGGCGTCACCGATCCCACTTTGTTCACCACTGCCTCTTCCGAAAACGGTCCATCCGCTGCCTCCCAGCGGAAGATATCGTAGCGGTCCGGCGGCGGATCGCCCTCGACCGGCACCGGAGCCTGCCACGTCACGCCGAATACCTGACGCGTTGTATTGGGTGTCGGGTGGGTGACCAGGTCGCGCACTGCCACGTTGCGCGGTTGGTTCGGCCCCATCGTCCGGCAGATTACCACCAGCGTTGCTGGCGAGGCCAGACCGTCGCGCCCGAGCACGTCCACAGCGGTGATCATGTATTGGAACGTGTCGCCATCCTCGAACGGCTCGCCGTCCGGCAGGAAGCGGCCGTTGTCGTCGATGAAATGGAAGGTTTCGAGATCGCCGGGGAAATCCGATGCCTCGGCATCGTCGAGCATCCGCTCGATCAGCACCGGCGTCGGCGACACGCGTTTGACCATATCGGGAAAGGCCTGCGCGTAATTCGCCAGGTCGCCGGCCTGCATGGTGCCGCCGCCCATCCCCGCGCTCTGGTAAAACGCCGGGTCCACCCGATAGACATGATAGCCGAATTGCAGCAGCGACTGGCTGCGCAGCGCCGGCGGCGTGGCCCAGCGCAGGCGCGTATTGAGATGCCCGCGCGCATCGTGCTCGAATGCACCATTCACCATCCGCCCGAAGGGCACCGCCACCGGTGCGCCCGGTGCGGGCAGCGGTTGATAGGCCGTCGGATTGAGCGTCACCCGTCCGACCACCCGCCGCACCGCATCCACCACATCCGGTCCGTCGTCCGGCCCGGCCATCCGCAGCTCAAAGGTGCGCAGGCCGTCGATCGGCCCGGCCCAGGCCGAGCCGATGCACATGCTCACCGCCGGATACAAGCGCGCCAGCACCAGCAGGTCGTGATACAATTTCGGATCGCCCTGCGCGCCCTGGATCAGGGCCGAAAGTTTCTCCGCACGCGGCACGCCGGGTGTCGGCCCGAAGGCATCGAACAAGCCGTCAATCACCTGCTCGAGCTTCGACAAATCCTGCCCCAAGCGCTCCGCCCGGCGCAGCGCCAGTTCGATCACCGTGGGATCGGTGATCACCCGCACCCACGATACCGGCTCATAAAGTGCCGGACTTTCCGGCGGGCCGGGCTTGCTCCAAATCGAGTACGAGCGCAAGCGCAGCAGATCCTCCTCTGTAGGCATCCACAGCAGGTAGGCGTGGTCCTCGCCATTCGCCGAAAATGTCGTGCCCACCGTGTAGATCAAGCGCCCGGCGGGCACATCGGCACGCACCGACTCCGGCCACGCCGCCAAGGCCAGCCCGGCCATCAGCGGAACCATCAGCATATCCCTTGTTTTCATAATCTCAGTAGTTTGCTTTGAATCCGGAATTGCGGTCGTAGGTGAAGCCCACCGATTTTCCAAACTTCAAACAAAACGGGCACGACCCGACCTTGCCTGAAATCCTTCCCGATCCGCGGAAACGCATGATGTCGCTCTTCACCCCGATCAGCATCACCTCGCCGCGCACCGTGACCACGCACAGGGCCTGGCCTTCGACCGCCGCGTAAATCTTGCCGCCGTAGGTCGGCCCCTCGACGAAATAGAAGGCACCGACGCCCAGCCCTGCCGACACCCGGAACAGACAGGAGAAATCGACAATCGGCATGAACACCTCGCCATACACATAGACGCCGGTGATGCGGTCCAGCGGGATTACGTCGGCCACATCCGGATCGACCATGCGCAGCGGTTCGAGCGAGTTGCTGCGCCCGACAAACAATCCTCCCGCCACCCGGAAGCTCGCGAACTCCATGCCCAGCTTCGCGGCGACATAGTTCTCGCTCACGCCAAACATGACAGCCGCCCCCAGATCGGTGATCGTGAAACTTTCAAAGCTAAGCTCCCCGCGTGTCATTTCAAAACTACCGCCAAGCCCGAGTGGTCGATTTCTGGCATCCAGCACAATCCGCCCGACAATGGTGAAGTCCGCCGTCCCACCCAGGAAATTCATCGGCGTGTCGATCGCCCCGAGCTTCACCTCGCGGGCGTTCGATCCATAACCGCCGCCATCGATCTGGTTGATTTCGAGGAAACCGTGGAAGCGCATCGACTCATCCAGATCCAGCTCAAAGCGGGCATCCAGGCGCAGGTGGTCGAGGCGGTCGCCGCGGATCAAGGCATGCCCCTCGATCGAACCGGCACGCACGACACTGCCGAGGTCGCCGAGCATTCCCTCCACGGCATCATCGAGCGCCCCGGCCTTTTCCTCGACCACGTCGCGGATCAGCCTCCGGAAACCCGAAAACATCGAATCGATGGTCTCGTCGATGCCCGCCTGCAAATCCTGCAACTGCTGGCGCAGAAGCGTCTGTATCTGCCTCGCCAGCACCCCGGCCGTGATGTGGTCGCGCACCCGCCGGATCAGGAAGTCGGCCGTCTCGCGGCGATTGTCTTCATCGAGAAAAGCCTCGGGCACCGCCGCATACCACGTCCGCAGATGCCCTTGCAGCTCGCTCGCCACGCGCTGCGCCATGGCATCGATCTCATCGGCCGCGTTGTCGAAATACCCCTGGATGACCTGCGCCAGCTGGCCACCGGCTGTCAGGTCCAGCCGGTTGCTCAGGTCCACAAGCTGGCCGCGAAGCCGCAACAGCCGCTCACGCATGGTGCCGAGCGCCGGTGCGTAGCGGTTGATGTGGCGCGTGACCTCCGCATTGATCGCCTGGGCGGCCGTTCCACTTGAGCTAATCCCCAGCAGCGACTTGATATCCGGCCCGGCGAGCTTGTCGATCAGCGAGAACACCAAATCCGACGCAAAGAGGTAGTTGCCGTTGGCATCGACCGCCAGCAGGCCTTCCGTGGGA
>SLCJ01000030.1 GCA_007125835.1 Verrucomicrobiales bacterium
ATCGGCCGCCGCCCCCTGGATGGGGGTGTTGATCGCCATTCTCTCGGCGGCGGAGCGGATGTTCTGATTGGCCGAGGCCAAATCGGGCAACAGGCGACGCCGCCCGGCCGGGGTCTCTGCATAACCAAGCTCGCGCGCCCGGGCAATCGTGGTGGCTATGTATTCGGTAACACAGGGATACGCCTCGGCATGACTCTCGATAATCGAAGCCGCCTCGCCACGCGGGATGCCCAGACGCTGCGCCAAACCAAACGCCGAGATGCCGTAGATGATCCCGAAATTCACCATTTTCGCGCGCCGCCTCATTTCCGGCGTCGCCTCGCCGGGAGCCGTCTGGAAAAGCCGCTCGGCGGTGTCGGTGTGGATGTCCTTGCCTTGTGCAAAGGCGTCGAGCAAGGCCGCATCGCCACTGAGCGACGCCATGATGCGCAGCTCAACCTGCGAGTAGTCGGCACATACGAGCACATGCTCCTCGTCACGTGCCACGAAGGCATCACGAATCCGCCGCCCCATGTCGCTGCGGATGGGGATGTTCTGAAGGTTTGGATCACTTGAGGCAAGGCGCCCCGTGGCCGCGACCAGCTGATGAAAATGTGTGTGGACACGCCCGGTATCGGGATGGACATGGGCTGGCAACGCATCGACGTAGGTGTTCTTCAGCTTGGTCGCCTGCCGGTAGTCGAGCACATGCTGGACGATGGGATGCCGGGGCGCAAGGTCGAGTAGCACCTGTTCGTTGGTCACATACTGCCCAGTGCGCGTCTTCTTCGGCTTTTCTAATAATTTCAAGCTCCCAAAAAGAATCTCCCCCAACTGGCGCGGCGAATTGAGATTGAAATCCGAACCCGCCAGATCGAATACCTTGTCCCGATGGGTGGCGGCAATCTCACCCAACTCGTGCCCCACACGCGACAGACGGTCGGTGTCGAGGCGGATGCCCTCGCTCTCCATCGCCGCGAGGATCGGCACCAAGGGCATTTCCACCGTCTCGAAAAGAGTCCGCTGGCCTGACTCGTCCAGCATCGGCTCCAGCTTCGACCACAAACGCAAGGTGATATCCGCATCCTCGCAGGCGTAGCGGGAAACTTTCTCCGGGTCTTCGCGCAGCACCTCTTCGAGGTTTTTCTGCGTCGGCCCGCGCGGGCCGATCAAATCAGCGATGGGCTGCGGCGAATAGCCAAGCAGGCTTTCCGCCATGAAATCCATACCGTGGCGCTGGTCAGGCAAACAAATGGCATGCGCAAGCATCGTGTCATAACACGGCCCCATCACATCAACACCGTGCCCGGCGAGCACCGCCAGGTCGTATTTCAAGTTCTGGGCGATTTTCAACGCCCCGCCACCGAAAAGCGGACGCAGCGCATCGAGTGTGCGCTGCCGCGCTGGCTCGTCGTCGGGCAGGATCAGGAAAAAGGCCTGGCCGTGCTCCTTGGAAAACGCGATGCCGAGAAGGCGCGCATGGCGCGGGTCGAGTCCGGTGGTTTCGGTGTCGAACGAGAAGGCATCGGCCCCGGAAAACAGCGCGACAATCTCCCGCGCTCCCTCCTCGCCCCGCAGCCCCCGGTAGTCGTGCGGGCTGTTGTCCATTGTCTCCAGGGCCACCGAAAGCCTGGCCAAGGCATCGTCCCCGCCTTCGGTGCTCTCGCCCCCCTCCACGCCGCCCGCGCCCTCCGTATTGGCGAACAAATCATCCTCGGGCAGCGGGGCCGAACGCCCGCGTCCGGCTTTGAAGGCATCGCCCAGCACGCGGCGTCCAAGGTTGTTCATTTCGTATTCGGCAAACAACGCGGCAAGTGCCTGAGGAGCCCGCTCGCCAAGCACAAGATCCCCCGGACCGACATCCAGCTCGACGTCGGTTTTGATTGTCGCCAGGCGGCGGCACAGACGCGCCTGCTCCGCATGCTCGACGAGGCGCTCGCCGAGCTTGCCCTTGATGCCCGGTGCGGCGGCGATCACATTCTCCAATGTCTTGTGCTCGGCGATGAGCTTTTTCGCCGTCTTCTCCCCCACCCCGGGCACGCCGGGAATGTTGTCCGAGGCATCTCCCATCAGCGCCAGGATATCGATCACCTGCTCCGGCGAGTCAATCCCCCACATCTCGAGAATCTCCGGAACACCCAGAACCTCCGCAGCCCCTCCTTTTCGCCCGGGCTTCCACATGCGAATGCGTTCGGCCACAAGCTGCCCGAAATCCTTGTCGGGCGTGACCATGAAAACCTCATCCATACCATCCCCCACCGCCCGGGTGGCAAGCGTGCCGATGATGTCGTCGGCCTCGAAGCCGTCGCGCTCAATCACTGGCACGCCGAGGGCGCGCGCCAGGGATTTCACCGCCGGGATGGCGGCGGCGAGTTCCTCAGGCATTTCATCCCGCTGCGCCTTGTATTCGGGATATTCCTGATGCCGAAAAGTCGGTGCTGAAGTGTCGAAAACCACGGCGACGTGCCCGGCTCCATGGTTCTCCAGCAAATCGAGCAGCGTGTTGGCAAACCCGACCATCGCCGAGGTGTTGACCCCTTTGGAGGTGCGCACCGGCGAGCGGATGAGCGCAAAATGAGCGCGATACACCAGCGCCATGCCGTCGAGAAGAAAAAGTTTTTGCTGACCTGCCATGGCGCACTCTACCGTCGCCTTCACCAAAGTTCGACGGAAAAAGCTGACAGGGAGCTTTGACTTGCGCCGTTGCCTCGGAAATGGAATGAGTCTGTCCGGATTCTCCGCTCCACATCCGCAGGCCCCGGCCTCCAACCACAGCTCGCATATCCCCTCATGAAATTCTCCAGTTTCCTGATCATTGTTCTGCTCGGCGTCGCCGGATATTTCCTCTACCCAGCAATTGCCAACACGCTCCGCGACCGTGGAATGCTGCCGCCGCTGCCCGTCGTCGAAGCCGAACCAGAGCCCGTCGAGGCCCCGGAACCCGAGCCCGTGCCGGAACCCGAAGTGGTGGTGGAAGAGGCCCCGCCAGACCCCGGAAGCATCGAGGAGGAAATCGCCCAACGCTTCCCCTACCCGAACATCCGCTCGCTCGATGAAATCACCCAAAATTGGACGCGGATTCCAGAGAACGCCATGCCCGGGTGGGTTGAAACACGCGAGTCCGTGAGCTTCGACCTCGGCGGCGGCAACACCATGCGCCTCACCGCCGGACGCGATGTGGCGCCCATCGAACTCGACGCCGATGGCAATCTTATCGTCGCGCCCACACCGGGAACCGATTCCCGCGGCACCATCGAAGTGGGCCAGACCGACCTCCGCGAACGCGTCACCACCCGCTACGAGGAAGGCGTCGCCAGAATTCGCGCACGCGTCGATGAAAACCGCGAGGCCGAACGCGCCAGGCTTTCCATGGTGGAGCAGGCGAGTCCAGAGGATTTCGCCGCCGCCGGAGCCGCGCCCGACGAATCAAACGGCGCCAATTCCTACATCGAAATCATGCGCCGCAGCGTCGAGGCGGGTGCCCTGCCGGGCTATAGCACCACGCAGATCCGCGATTGGAGGTTCATCGGCTTCGAAAGGGTCGATGGCGTCGGCTACTGGACCGGTGTCGCTGTCGTGCCAAGGCAGACCTATTTCGGCGAATTCGATGCCGAATTCAAAGCACTGATGCGCGACAACCAGGTCGTGCGCTGGGTGATGCCGGATGAGTTGGATTGATTTTTCGAGCCTCACGCCACATCACGCCCGCCAGAAAGCCAGCAGGCTGGCCAGGATCAGCGGCAGGTAGAGCAGCGTGAACAGGAACAGCGCCCGCGCGCACTCACGTCGGCGCGAGTTCAAAAAGCGCACGGCAAACCGCAAGAGCACCAGCCCCAAAATGGCGGCCGCCACCGCATGCCCAACTGAGGCGAGGCCCAAAAACACCGGCAGCAGGCCCGCCGCCGCCAGCGCCAAGCTGAACCAGAAGCACAGCCGGGCGCTTTTCGCCCCGTCGTGGTCGCCATTGGACCACATCACGAATCCGGCTTTCTCATATTCTTCGCGGTACATCCAATTGATGGCAATGAAATGGGGCATCTGCCAGAAAAACAAAATGGCGAACAAGGCCAGCGCCCCGGCATCGTAGTCCCGGCCGGCGGCCGTCCAGCCAATCAAAGGCGGCAGCGCACCCGACACCGCCCCCACCAGTGTGTTCAGCGACGACCTCCGCTTCATCGGCGTGTAGACGAAAATATAGACACCCAGCGTGATGGCAGCCAGGTAGGCGGGTTGCGGATTCTCCGGGGTAACCATCCCAGCCAAATGCAGGATGCCGAAGGCCGAAATGACCCAGCCGATGAGAAACGCCGCCGCCGTGGGAACCCGCTTCGCCGGCAGCGGGCGGTCGCTGGTGCGCCGCATCATCGAATCCGGCTCAATCTCCATCAACTGATTGAATATCGCCGCTCCAAACGCCACCGCCGACGTGCCCACCAGCGTGTGCAGGGCGATAGCCCATTCAAAACGTCCAGCCGCTCCGGCCAAGTAGCCAACCATCGTCGTCAAAATCACGAGCAAGCTGAGCCGGAATTTCGTCAGCATCACCAGATCGCGGCGCAGGGCGGCCGCTCCCCGGCGCGGCGACGGCGACTCGGATTCGGATTCTTGGATGGGCTGCGTTTTGCTCATGGTGGAAAAACCCCGGCAAGGCGGAACCCCGAAACGTGCGCCGGATCGCCTCCGGGGGCAAGACTTTAAACCCACAAACGAATCATGCCGACAAAATGGCCCGAACGATAGCTGGCGCGCCCAAGGCATGGAAAATCCACAATTTCCCGTGCGCTCCCTTGATTTTCCGCTTGCGGCGGCAGGCAGCCACTGCTTCGATTCGCGCGCAACCCCGCACACCAAACACCAC
>SLCJ01000044.1 GCA_007125835.1 Verrucomicrobiales bacterium
AGGGTGCGGGGGCTGGCGCTGGCGCAGGGCGGGGTGGGGATGTGCGGGTTGGCAAAGGGGTGCCGATGCGCTACGGGCAGTGGCAGGGGCTGCACAGTTTGAGGGATTTGCAGAAGGAGGTGATCGATGCGTCCGGGGCGGCAGGTGTGGGCACAATGGACAAATCCCGGCCCTCGGAATGATCCAAACCGGTCCGCTCAATCCGGCTCAAGATTGCTTGCCTGCGGCGGCGAGGTGGAATAACGCCGGAAATTGTCAGGAGATGCTTAAGTGGATGGCGTGTCAATCACGTGCCATGGCCATGTCCCGACGGCTTCTGATCTCGCCTGAATCGGGCGTGGTTCCTGCCGGTTCACCGTCGCCACCCTTTACTTTTTCGACGATGGCCTGAGCCATCATAGGCATCGATTTTTCGTTTTCCAGCATAGCGGAAATCCAGCGAAACTCGGAGGATGTGCTCAGCGCCACTTTGAGAAGCATCGTCAGGGGGACAGCCAGAAACATGCCTGCGATGCCGAGCAGCCAGCCCCAGAACAAGACGGACAGGAGAACGACAAGGATCGAAATTCCGAACCGACGCCCCTGAAGGGTGGGTTCAATAATATTGCCGAAAATGGTGTTGATGGCGAAGTATCCGGCAGCGATGATCACCATCTGCGGCCAGCCGAACTGAATGAGCGCGAGAATCAGCGGCGGGATCGAGGCTATGATTGAGCCGACGGCTGGGATGAAATTGAGTCCGAAGGCGACGATGCCCCACAGCAGGGCGAAGTCCAGTCCGATGGCCCGGCAAAGGGCCCAGGCGGCAATTCCGGTAGCCAGGCTGACCACGGTTTTGATAGCGAGGTATTTCTGAACGTCGCTCGTGACACGAGTCCACCCGCGAAAATCGGGTCCTCCGATCAGATGAACGGTCTGTAATTTGCGCACGAAACCAGAGGCATCCGCGAGCATGAAGCCAACAAGCAGGAGGACCAGCATTGTGAGGCGGACCACACTGGTCAGCCCGGTCACGACGCCACCCACGTTGTCGGTGGCAAGTTTGAGGAGCGCATCGATATTGATCATGCTGTCGAAACCCTCCCGCACTCCTTCGACGCCGATGCTTTGGAGGGTCTCCTCGGTCCATGCCAGGGTGTGCACGGCACTGTGCCGGATGCGGTCTTGGTAGGATTCGGTCCACTTTTGCTGAAAGTCGGAGAAAAGTGACGCGGCGAGGAAAACAAAAGCTACGAGGATGGATAGGTCGATGATGATCGTCAATGGCAGCGCCAGCGCACGGGGGATGCGGCGGGCTTCGAACCACCGCATCAGCGGGTAGCTCAGGACCGCGATAAAGAATCCGATGATGATGGGGGTGATGAAATCAGCGGCCAGCTTGACCCCCGCAAGCACAATGATGGCGGCGGCGGCTGCAAGAAGGGCCTGGGTTGCACCCGGGCGGGTTCTGGATGCGCTGGGATTCATTCTGGAAAACTCACCTTTTCGAGATTCGTCATTGATCCGCGCCGCGCAAGTCGAATTATCGTGCCGATGCCCCTCAATGCGCATTTTTTCCGATGAAATGGAAAAATCTTGCGTTTGAGGCTCCATGGGGCGACGCATCCCGACTCATGAATCCGCCTCACTGCAATCCTTGGTCGGTGCTCGGCAGTCGCAAAATCTATCACAACCCCTGGATTGATGTCGTCGAGCACAGGGTGATCAACCCCGCCGGCAAGCCCGGCATCTATGGCGTGGTTGGTTTTCGTCACACGGCGGTGGCCGTGGTTCCCGTGGATACAGAGGGAATGACATGGCTGGTCGGGCAATACCGATTTCCTCTGGGGGCCTACAGCTGGGAGGTTCCCGAGGGGGGCGCGGCGGCTGACGAATCGGCAGAGGACTGCGCCCATCGCGAACTGGCGGAGGAAACCGGTCTCCATGCCGACCGTCTGACGCGCATTCTTGAGATGGACTTGTCGAATTGTGTCACCGACGAGCGCTCTGTGTCTTTTGTTGCCACGGATCTGACTCATGGCCGACCCTCGCCGGAGGAGACGGAGCGGCTCGCCCTGCGGCGTTTACCTCTGGAAGAGGCGATTGCGATGGCGGGTCGGGGGGAGATACGCGATGCCCTTTCCGTGGCCACGCTGTTGCGCCTGCATGTCATGCTGCGCAGCGGTGGCCTGCGGGAACTGTTTCCGGGCATGTGAGTGAACCTGTGATGATCTCTGGTGAGTCGAGGGATCTGGGGGGGTGTTGTTTACCGGGAGGGGCTGCGCTCGGGCGGCGGATGCGGGCATTTCGTGGTGTGGTGTCGAGGGAAAAGGATGGGGGGCCAATGAGAGAAAGAACGTTGCCATGCCGGGCGGCTGGCGTAGCCTTGGAGGTGCCTTCGTTTTTCTCCAGACTGGATTTCACCCGGGCGGCGGGCTGGATTGTCGGGCTGGTCGCGGTACTACTTTGTTCCGCGGGTTGCGTTTCGTTCTCGCCCGCCCCCTTGCGAGGCGGACCTTCGGCAATGGCCCCCACTGTGGTGCCGCTCGAGCACGTGCCGGGAATCAGCGGCACTCCTTTTCTGCGAGCGGTGGTGAATGGCCGGCCGGGGCTTTTCCTGCTCGACACGGGAGCGACGGCGACTGTTGTTGACCGGGGCTTTGCCGAGGCCCTGCGGTTGGATCGGCGGCCTCTGGGGGGCTTGCTTGTGCGCACCAATGTGGAGGGACGCTTGTATCGAGCCCAAGTCGACTCGTTTTCCATCGGGGATCATGATTTCACGGGCTTTGAGGTTGCGGTAGTCGACTTGTCGCATTTCAGGAAGACCACGGGACGCTCCCTGGACGGGATTATTGGAACCAACCTTCTGAAGCGTTCACCATTTTTGATCGATCCCGGTGCGAGCACAGTGACGTTTGGCGCGGATCCCGTATTCGGGCCGGTGCTGCCATTGAGTGGATCTGGCGGGCGCTATTTCGTGGACATGGAATCCCACGGGCGGACATTCACTCTGCTGCTGGACACCGGAGCCACGCTCACGAGTTTGGCCCGGCGTGATTTTTCAAGGCTTGCAGCGGCTTCGGGCATCGAGCCGACCATGCAGTCCGAGACAATTCTCGACATCAACCGAGTCTCCACCAGCGAGTTCAGACTGCTGCGTGTGGATGTCCGCAGCGCGCGATACAGGGTGTCCGGACTGGCGATTCAAGAGCACGACTACAACCTGCTTGGCATGGATTTTTTCGCTGGTTTGCCGGTTTGGATTGATCTCCAGCGGCGGGAGTTGAGGATACAAGCCGCTGCGACATACCCGAGAAACAGACCGCCTCGCGACCAAGCGACTGGAGCGGGTGATGAGATTCGAACTCACGACATCCACCTTGGCAAGGTGGCGCTCTACCACTGAGCTACACCCGCTTTGCAGCGAGAGACGGGGAGTGTAGAGCATAGTGGGGGGTGGTGCAACGGGAAAATGCGGTCATTTTCCACTTGGTGGGAGGGAGGGGAGGCGGCATGGTTGTGGATGGACAAATTGCGTGAGATCATCGCACACAAGAAGCAGGAGATTGCGCCGGTGGTGGCGAGGGCGTCGGCGCTGCGCGACGAGGCGTCGGCGCGGAGTGAGTTTCGTTCGCTTGAGGCGGCGCTGCGGCGTGATGCCGAGATGGGGCTGGGGTTGATTGCGGAGGTGAAGAAGGCCTCGCCTTCGGCGGGGGCGATCGCGACGGATGTGGATCCGGTGGCGCAGGCGAAGCGCTATGCCGAGGCGGGAGCGAGTGCGGTGTCTGTGCTCACGGACCGGCAGTTTTTCAATGGTCGGCTGGATCATCTCACGCGGGTACGCAAGGCGGTTCCTCTTCCGGTGTTGCGGAAGGATTTTATCATTCACGAGGCGCAGATTCACGAGGCGGCGGCGGCGGGTGCGGATGCCGTGTTGTTGATAGTGGCGGCGCTTGAGCAGGAGGAGCTGTTGGATTTGATAAAGACGGCCAATGAATCGCACCTGGATGTGTTGGTAGAAGTGCACGATGAGGCGGAGATGCGTCGGGCGCTGGCGACGGAGGCGCGGATCATCGGCATCAATAACCGCAGTTTGCACACCTTCGAGGTTGATCTGGAAACGACCAAGCGGCTTACGCCGATGGTGGATGGTGGCCGCGTTGTGGTGAGCGAGAGCGGGATCAAGACGCCGGCGGACGCGGAGCTGGTCAAGGGCTGGGGGGCGAAGGCTCTGCTTGTGGGCGAGGCCCTGATGAGGGCACCCAATGTGGAGGAGCTTGCCGCCGGGTTGATGTGCGGGGTTGCTGGCTGAGGGGTGATTTTTACTATTGATTGATTCCCCGTTTGCCGGCGTCCCTTCAGGATGCATTTCCCGATGGTAATCTTTCCCGGAGTTGAAACACCGGGCTTTGTGCGGTGGTCCTTTCAGGACCGGCTGGGGGCGGGGTTTACGAGCCTGCAAAGATCGATGGAGCCGGTCGAGGGTTTGAGTGTGAGTGGTGTGCCGTTTGGTTGGTAGAATTTGTGAGGGATGCGGGGGGTGGTTGCAAACCGCCCTCACTGTGGGGTCGTCATGTGGCGGAGGTCGCTGATTTTCGTGGTATTTTGGGAAAGGTCAGGATTTCCGGGCCACTGCGGCAGGCGTAAGAGAAATGCGATCCGTGCCGAAACGCCCGGCTGGTTGGAGGGTTATATTGATGGCCCTTGCCTTTATTAGACTCTGCCAAACCTATTGAGGAAAACCCACTATGAAAAAAATGCTTATTGCCGTTGTTCCGATTGCGATTGCGATTGGATTTGTTCTGGGAAGATCATTTTCCGGTTCAGGGGAAGCTGAGTCCTCGCCGCCACCTGTG
>SLCJ01000149.1 GCA_007125835.1 Verrucomicrobiales bacterium
CCAGATCGATCTCACGGCCGTCGGGAAATTCGGGTGTGGGGGCCTCTTCCTGGTCTTTGAGGTAGGTCACGTAGCTGACCGCCAGGCCTTCGGGGGGACGTCCGCAGAAGGGGTCGGTGCCGGCGATGGATTCCTTGAGATTGGTCCAGCCGTCGTTGTCGGGATCGGCTTCGGGGTGGTGAGCGGGGTTGGCGGGGTCGAAGAGTTCGCCTTGGTTGAAGTGGCGCTGCCAGAGGTCGCTCATGCCAGTGCCGTGCGTGTCGACTTCCGGGGGCGGAGAGGACGATGATGCGTGGGCCGTGTGGGGGAGCAGGGCGAGGGCGGTCAGGAGGAGAAGCGGGAGGAGGCGAGAGAGGGAGGGAGGGAGAAGACAGAAGAGAAGGCGACCAGTGATCGCCTCCACAGTTCTGCAACCGGTGATCGCACTTTTGCCATCACCAATGACAATCTCACCGGGATGGGCCAGCAGCGCAAAGTCAGCCGTGGACCAAAAGGAAATTTTCATGGGAAGGTGTGCCCTTCCTGGTGGACGGGGAGTGAATAAGCCGCCAGCAGACGACCGCGATGGCCTTTAGTCCCCTCCGAAGAGACGGCCTGGACATGCGCCACCGCCTCCCCGGCCGTTTGGGCCGGTTAGGCGGCATCGTTGCGGTCGATGCCGACCGCTGCTGGTGAGGCTATTGAGTCCTCATCCACTGGCGTGGACAAGTCCAGTGTCGCAGGCAGGCGTCACAAAGCAAACGATGTTTTTCGAGTCTTGATCGCCATTCCCGCCACACGGGTCACCAGCGCCCCTCACACCGGCTCGAGCCCGAATTTCATTTCGCCACACTTGGCAACTTGAACCCCGCACACTTGTCATAGCGCATGCATGCCCGCTCCTGTTCCATGCCCGCCAATTACACTGCACAAATATGTCCTGGTTGACTCTTTTTTCGATCGCCTTGCCGTATGACAGATGGAAGCGGTTACGATCTCTGCAAGGCGCAGCCCGGCTTCCTTCGGATTTCCACTTGATCCCCTTGCAAATCCGGTGGATTGAGTTTTCCGCTGTCATGAATCAGGCATCCTCCCGTTTTCCCGATCTTTCGGCGCTGCCGCCAGTGGATGCCATCGGCATCGACGAGCGCGTGCGGCGTGCACAGACCCGCAGCCTGAAGGGAAAGGTCAAGCTCGACGCGCTGCATCTCGCCGTGACGATGTTGGACGTGACCACTCTCGAAGGGGCCGACACCCCGGGAAAAGTGCGCCGCCTCTGCGCCAAAGCCCTCCACCCCATGCCCGGCGACCTCAGCATTGGCCCCGCTGCCGCCGTGTGCGTGTACCCGCGCCTGGTCAAAACCGCCGCCGAAGCCGTGGCCGATTCCACCGTTCGCGTGGCCAGTGTCGCCACCGGATTCCCCAGCGGACAAACCGCCCTCAAAGACCGCTTGTCTGAAACCCGCCAAGCCGTGCGCGACGGGGCCACGGAGATCGACATGGTGATTTCCCGCGGTTTGTTCCTCGCCGGACGACATCGCGCGGTTTTCGATGAAATCGTCCGCACCAAAGAAGCCTGCGGCGACGCCCACATCAAGGTGATCCTCGAAACCGGCGAACTGCAAACCCTCGACAACGTGCGCAAGGCCTCCGAGATCGCGATGGCCGCCGGGGCCGACTTTATCAAAACCTCGACCGGCAAGGTCCAGCCCGCCGCCACCCTCAATGTCACCCTCGTGATGCTTGAGGCCATCCGCGACTTTCACGAACGCACCGGCCGCATGGTAGGCATGAAGCCCGCCGGAGGAATATCGAACGCCAAACTCGCCCTGCAATACCTCGTGCTGGTGCGCGAAACCCTCGGCCCCGCATGGCTCAACCCGGAGTGGTTCCGCTTCGGTGCCAGCTCGCTCACCAACGACCTGCTGATGCAGATTTCCAAACAGCGTGAGGGCCGCTACCCATCCATCGACTACTTCAGCCAGGACTGATGACCACCAAACGAAAATCCACCAAACCGCACCGCCGCACCGCCAACGCCCCGGAAAATTCCTTCGTCGCCGGAGGATTCGCCCCAGCACCGGAGGACGCCTCCATCCTGCGTCTCGACACAAAACCGCGCCGCCTCCTGATCGGTGGCAAATGGGTCGCCGGAGCCTCCACGCGCGAAACCATCAACCCCGCCACCGGCGAGCCCATCGCCACCTTTGCCATCGCCGGCCCGAAGCAGGTTGATGCGGCCGTGGCCGCCGCCCGCCGCGCCTACGAAGGCGAGTGGTCCGCCCTACCCGCCGCCGAACGCGGCAAACTTTTGTTCCGCCTCGCCCGCCTGCTTCAGGAGCGCTCGCGCGAATTCGCCGTGCTCGAATCCCTCGATGGCGGCAAACCGATCCGCGAAAGCCGCGACATCGACATCCCGCTGGCCGCCGCGCACATCTTCCACCACGCCGGCTGGGCCGACAAACTCGACTACGCCGCACCCGGACGCCGCCCGCGCCCGCTCGGCGTCGCCGCCCAGATCATTCCGTGGAATTTCCCCCTGCTCATGGCCGCGTGGAAGCTCGCGCCCGCCCTAGCCACCGGCAACACGGTCGTCCTCAAGCCCGCCGAAACCACACCCCTCACCGCACTGCTCCTCGGCCAGCTGATCGAGGAAGCCGGGTTCCCGCCGGGAGTGGTCAATATCCTCACCGGAGCTGGCCAAACCGGAGCCACCCTCGCCGCCCACCCCGGCGTCGATAAAATCGCCTTCACCGGATCCACTGCTGTGGGCAAAGCCATCCAACGCGCCCTCGCCGGATCACAAAAACGTTACACCCTGGAACTCGGCGGCAAGGCCGCGCACATCCTCTTCGAGGATTGCGCCATCGACCAAGCCGTCGAAGGCATTATCAACGGCATCTTTTTCAACCAAGGGCATGTCTGCTGCGCCGGCTCCCGCTTGTTCGTTCAGGAAGGCATCGCCGACACCGTCATCCGCAAACTCAAACGCCGCATCGAAACCCTCGTTGTCGGTGATCCGCTGGACAAAAACACCGACATCGGAGCCATCAATTCCCCCGAACAGCTCGAACGCATCCAGGAACTGGTCGCCGCCGGAAAAGCCGAAGGAGCCGAATGCTGGCAGGGACCGCAAACACTGCCGCGCCGCGGCTGCTGGTTCGCGCCCACGCTTTTCACCGGATGCAGCCAGAGCCACCGCATCGTCCGCGAAGAAATTTTCGGGCCGGTGCTCGCGATCCAAACCTTCCGCACACCCGCCGAGGCAATCGAAAAGGCCAACAACACACCCTTTGGCCTGTCCGGCGGTGTGTGGACCGACAAGGGAGCGAAAATTTTCAAAGTCACCGGCGCGCTCCGGGCCGGTGTGATCTGGGCCAACACCTTCAATAAATTCGATCCCAGCTCGCCCTTCGGCGGATACAAGGAAAGCGGCATCGGCCGCGAGGGCGGCCTCCACGGACTCCACGCCTACCTCGACCTCCACCACCAGTCCCCCACCATGTCATGAACCGCATTTCCGTGCGCAAAACCCACAAACTCTACATCGGCGGCGACTTCCCGCGCTCCGAATCCGGACGCACCTTCCGCGACGGCGAAGCCGAACACGCCATCGAGGCCTCCCGCGCCAGCCGCAAAGACCTGCGCAACGCCGTGGTCGCCGCTCGCAAGGCGCAGCCAGGCTGGGCCGCCGCGCCCCCCTTCCTGCGCAGCCAAATCCTCTATCGCGCCGCCGAAATGGTCGAATCTCGCGCCGAATCCATCGCCGCCTCCCTCGCCACCGCCCCCGGCACATCTGAAAAATCCGCCCTCGCCGAAACCCACGCCACCGCCGACCTTCTCGTTCACTATGCCGGATGGTGCGACAAATACCAAAGCATCTTTTCCAGCGTCAACCCCGTCAGCGGCCCGTTCTTCAACTTCTCGGTTCCCGAGCCCGTCGGCGTCGTCGGACTCGTCGCCCCGGCCGCCCCTGGCCTCCTCGGCCTCGCCACAGCACTGGCCCCCGCCCTCGCCGGTGGCAACACCGCCATCCTCCTCGCCGCACCAGGCCACGCCGCCACCGCCCTCGCCTTTGCCGAGGCCCTCGCCACCAGCGACCTCCCGGGGGGCGTCGCCAACATCCTCACCGGACTCCGCGACGAACTCCTCCCCCATTTTGCCTCGCACATGGACATCGACTCCCTCATCGTCCACAACACCACCCGTGACCAACGCGTCGCCATCCAAACCGCCGCCGCCGACTCCCTCAAACGCCTCACCTTCCCCGAACCAGGCCGCGACACCCCACCCCCCTACGACATCCTCAACCTCCAGGAAATCAAAACCACCTGGCACCCGGTGGCAAGTTGAGGAAAGAAGAAAACTGGGTCTCACGCAAAGACCCAAAAGCGCAAAGGAGTGAGAGTTAGGCAGCGTCAGACCTCACGCCGCCACAACACCCCGCTCCCCGCCCAACCCTCCGCAGCCCCGCTCGCCCAATTCCCCACATCGTCGAGCGCATCCAAGGGACTCGACACGCCCAACCCATGCGAACCAGTCGCCACATGAAGGTAGATCTCGGTGGTCGTGATGTCGCTGTGCCCGAGCAACTCCTGGATCGTGCGCAGGTCAGTGCCTGCCTCAAGCAAATGCGTAGCAAACGAGTGACGAACACGAAAATGTTCTTCTGAGCACTTTTTTATGCCCGGATTGCCGCCCACGCCACGAATTTCGGGCACAAATTCGCCCCGCACTGGGCCGCACCCAAGTGATATCCGCCCAGGCACCTACCCCGAATAACCCGGTCGCCTTTCTCCGTGATATACGCACGATCACAAAAAAATCCTTGCCAAATCAAG
>SLCJ01000191.1 GCA_007125835.1 Verrucomicrobiales bacterium
GAGGCATAGCGCCGGTAGACCTGATAAAAGGCATTGCCGGGTGAAAGGAACTCCTCGCGCATCGCCTTCTTCACCTCGCCAATCATCACCTCGTCCTGCAGCATCAACAAGTGGGCATCGAAAATGCCGACTTCCACTCCGCGGCCCGCTGAATCGATCCGGTGCTTGAGTTCGCGGATCTGCTCCGCCGTCTTCGCAACCGCACGGCGGAACCGCCGCCACTCCGCAGGAAAATCCTCCTCGGTGATTTTCCGGGGCTTGGGGACTATGATCCCCTCGAAAACCAGCCAGGCCCGCGCACGCCCGAGACCCGGAGACACGCCGAGGCCGCGCAGGCGGCGTTCCTTCTTCTGGGTCTTGGCCGTGGTTTGCGGCATCCCCCAACATGGAAAAGAATGAACCCGAATGCAAGGTGCTTGTTTTGGAGGAGCGGCGGCGGCCCGGCAGGGCCGCCGCACGATTGGTCCGAGCGCCTGGCCCGGGCGCGGCGTCAGTTGGCCACCACGTTGACCAGCTTGCCGGGCACCACGATCACCTTACGCACGGTTTTTCCTTCGACGAACGGGCGCGCTTTGGGCGCATCGAGCGCCATTGCCTCGATCCGGGCCTTGTCCGCGTCGGCGGGCACGGTGATGCGGTCGCGCAGCTTGCCATTGACCTGGACCACAATCTCGATTTCATCTTCGACCAGGGCCTCGGGATCCCATGCCGGCCAAGGCTGGTCGCCGAGCTGGCGGTCGTTGAGGTCCGGGAAACCGGCGCGCAGCCGCTGGTGGAGTTCCTCCGCGAGGTGCGGCGCAAACGGCCCGAGCACCTTGAGAAAATCAACCAAGGCCCCCACCGGCACCTTGTCGGCGGCGGTGAAGGCATTCGTGCAGACCATCATCTGCGAAATGGCGGTGTTGAAGGTAAGCTTGTCGATACTCTCCGTAACCTTGCGGATCGTCTCGTGCACCACCTTGCGCAGCGGCTTGGGAAGCGCGCCGGGCTCGTTACGCTCGTCAACAAGGCGGGAGGAAAGGTCCCAGCCACCTTCCTGATTCTCCTCGTGGACGACGCGCCAGACGCGGGCCAGGAAACGGTGCACACCCTCCACTCCATTCATGCTCCAGGGCTTGGCATCCTGCAGCGGCCCCATGAACATTTCGTAAAGCCTCAGGGAATCCGCCCCATAAGCCTCGACCACATCATCGGGATTGACCACATTGCCGCGCGATTTTGACATTTTCAGCCCGTCCTCGCCGAGGATCAGCCCCTGGTTGACCAGTTTCTGGAAAGGCTCGGGCGTGGAAAGATGGCCGAGATCATACAGCACCTTGTGCCAGAATCGGGCATACAAAAGATGCAGCACGGCGTGCTCGGTGCCACCGACATAGAGATCGACCATGCCCTGCCTGGATGCCCCATCGGCGGGCTCGGACCAATATTTCTCGGCCTCTTCGGAGACGAAACGCGCCGCATTTCCCGGGTCGCAATAGCGCAGGTAATACCAACAGGAGCCGGCCCACTGCGGCATGGTGTTGGTCTCGCGCTGCGAACCGTCCGGCAGGTTGACCCAGTCGGTCGCCTTGGCGAGAAGCGGCTCGGGCGAGCCACTCGGCTTGTAGTCATCCAGCGGCGGTGCGAGCAGCGGAAGTTCCGAGTCGGGCAAGGCATGATGACGCCCGTCTTTCCAGACGATGGGGAAAGGCTCACCCCAATAACGCTGGCGCGAAAAGAGCCAGTCGCGAAGTTTATACTGCACACGCCGCGTGCCCAAGCCCTTCTCTTCCAGCCAGTCGATCATCGCCGCCTTCGCCTCCGCCGTGGCCAAGCCGTCGAGGAAGCCGGAATTGACGGCAGTGCCGTCGCCGTCGAACAATGCAGGCCCCTCGCCACGCTCAGCCTCCGGTTGCGCGGGCGCATCACCCCCGCCCCTCGAAACCACCTCCACAATCGGCAGCCCGAACTTGGTCGCAAATTCGAAGTCCCGTTCATCGTGGGCGGGCACGGCCATAATCGCGCCGGTGCCGTAGCCCATCATCACATAATCGGCAATCCAAATCGGGATGCGTTCCTCATTGACCGGATTGATGGCATATCCGCCGGTGAACACACCGGATTTCTCCTTGTTGAGGTCGCCGCGCTCCAGGTCCGACTTGGTGGCGCAGGCCTTGCGGTAACGCTCCACCTCGTCGCGGCGATCCGCCGTGGTGATCGTTTCCACCAGCGGATGCTCCGGCGCGAGTACCATGTAGGTCGCACCAAACAGAGTGTCCGGCCGGGTGGTGAACACCTCGATCCGTGAATTAAGATCCGGGATTTCAAAGCGGACCGTCGCACCCTCGCTGCGGCCGATCCAGTTCTTCTGCAGCAGCTTGATCCCTTCCGGCCAGTCGAGGCCGCCGAGATCATCGATTAAACGCTGCGCGAACTTGGTAATCCGCAACATCCACTGGCGCAGCGGACGTCGCTCCACGGTGTGACCTTTGGATTTCCACTCCTCCACCTCCTCGTTGGCGAGCACCGTGCCGAGGTCGGGCGACCACCACACCGGCGTGTCCGCGACATAGGCAAGGCGCACTTCGTCGATTTGCTCCGGCGTCCAGCCTTTGGCCTCCAGCTCGCTCACCGGGCGCGCGCGCCCGCTTTCCTCACAAAACCACGAGTTGTAAATCTGCCGGAAAATCCACTGCGTCCAACGCACATACCCGGGGTCGGTGGTGGCAATTTCACGGTCCCAGTCGTAGGCAAATCCTAGCGATTTCAGCTGACGGCGGAAATTCTCGATGTTTGCCGCCGTGGTGATCGCCGGATGTTGACCGGTCTTGATCGCGTATTGCTCGGCCGGCAGGCCGAAGGAGTCGAAGCCCATCGGGTGCAGCACATTGTATCCCTGCATGCGCTTGGCGCGGCCGATGATGTCGGTGGCCGTATAGCCCTCCGGATGTCCGACATGCAGACCCGCGCCACTCGGATAAGGAAACATGTCCAGGATGTAGTATTTCGGCTTCGTGCCGTCGAAATCGGCATCCCCTGGATTCGGCGTGCGGAACGTGCGCTGCTCGTCCCAGACCTGCTGCCAGCGGGGCTCGAATTCGTCAAAGGGATAGGGCTTGCGGCGTTGGCTCATGGGTCGTTTCGGTTGGCGGATGGGTCGGATCTTCTCCCCCGCAGTGCGCGGGCCGATAATGAACCGCAAATCCGCGCCGGGGAAAGCAGACATTTCACCCCCGCAGCAAAACCTTTTGGGCAGGCATGAATCCGCACAACCCAAGGCCAGCCATTGGAAATCCGCCCAAAAACAGGCCGCCTGACTTTTTCGTCGTGCACACCATCGCGCGCGGAGGGCAAAACGTGCCACACCCAGGGCTGCGGAACACGCCTTCAAGCCCCGGAGAGCCGCAATGGCGCCGCGCACCGGCTTCGCTTTTTCCACTTGCAAACCGGCGACAACCGGGCATACTCTTCCCACGTGTGATTCGCAGGGCATGGTTTGAAACGGCACGCGCCGGCCAACCCACCCCGTCCGGCTCCCTTAGTGCGGAGCCAGTGAAAGGAAAACGTCCTCCGGCCACAAGCCAGACGTGTGCCCGTGCGTCCGGCCAAGGCCGGGCCTTCTCGAACCACTCATCCCCTCGCTTTTTTCCCCAACCCACACTCAAGCCGCCCCTCGGCGGGCCGCATCTCTTTCTCATGGCAGGACACAACAAATGGTCCAAGGTTAAGCACATCAAAGGTGTCGTGGATGCCAAGCGCTCGCGTTTGTTCAGCAAACTGGCCAAGGAAATCTCGATCGCCGCGCGCGACGGCGGCGATCCAGACCTCAATCCCCGCCTGCGCAACGCCATCGCCACAGCCCGCAAACTGAGCATGCCCGGCGACAATATCGAGCGCGCGGTGAAAAAAGGCACCGGCGAACTCGGCGGCGACGCCATCGAGGAAATCGTCTATGAAGGCTACGGCCCGGGCGGCGTGGCTTTTCTCATCGAAGTGGCCACCGACAACAAGAACCGCAGCGCCGCCGACATGCGCACCCTCTTCAACAAAAACGACGGCAGCTTCGGCACCGCAGGTAGCGTCGCCTACCTCTTCGACCGTATCGGCGAAATCGCCGTCGAAAGCGGCATCGGCGAGGATGCGCTGCTCGAGGCCGCCCTCGAATCGGGTGCCGGCGATGTCCGCTTCGACGATCCCGAGCGCCCGCTCGTCATCACCCGCCCTGCGGAACTGTTCGAGGTCGCCGCCAGCCTTCTCGAAAGGGGGGTCGCCATCGCCGAACAAAAACTCTCCTACATGCCACAAACCACCATCCCGGTTAACGATTCCCAACAGGCCGCCAAGGTCATTAAACTCTACGAAGCCCTCGACGACTACGACGACACGCAGCAAGTCCATTCCAATTTTGACATCCCGGACGCCATTCTAGAACAACTGGGCTCCTGAACAAACGGGCACAGCACACACTTTTCCACCATGACTCCCGAACCAGAGGAAATTCCACAGCCCGCCGACAGCGAGGCACCTGCCGCGAAGAAAAAGGCGGCTAAAAAGAAAACCGCCGCGAAAAAGAAAACGCCGGCGAAGAAAAAGGCGACCGCGAAAAAGAAAGCCACGCGCAAAAAAACGGCCACCCTTTCGGCTCCCAGCTCCGAACCTCCCGAGCATGAAGAAAACGGAGCTGCCAACGGCCAGGAAACCAACCAAGGCGAACTCGTGAACGGAGACAACCGCAGCACCGAGCCCACCGAGCCCACCGAGCCCACCGAGCCCACCGAGCCCACCGAGCCCACCGAGCCCACCGAGCCCACCGAGCCCACCGAGCC
>SLCJ01000245.1 GCA_007125835.1 Verrucomicrobiales bacterium
GATCGGCGATCACATCCATGTGGAAGCCGAACTGGAGTGCCTGCAAGGGGTGCGCTTCTGGTGCCGCTTCCGCGTGCTGCGGGCGGGCGATGGTGAACTGTTGGTCACCTCCCGGCAGCAGTTGGCCCTGGTTCAGATGCCCCAAGGCAGACCCACGCGACTGCCGCGCGAATGGCAGGAGAATTACGGAAAGCTCAAGGCATGACCACGCCCCCGCAGGATGCCCGGGGTCCGCTGCGGGAAAGAAAAGGTCCGCCGCAGGGCAGGACTGCGGGAAGTCCCGCGCGCTGGTTGCCGCTGGCCGCCGTGCTCGGGCTCGTAGCGACAGCGGCATTAGGCCCAATTCTGGCCGGTCTGCTCCGCTCCCATGGCGATGGCCTGATGCCGCAATGCATGATTCTAAACTCCACCGGACTCTACTGCCCGGGCTGCGGCGGCACCCGCTCGATCCTGGCGCTGCTGGAACGCGATCTAGCAACTGCCGCTCGTTACAATGCACTGTTCGTCTTCGGCGGCGCCGGTCTGCTGGTTCTTGCCGCTCTTGGCTGGTGGCGGCGCGGTCGTGTCCCGGCTTGGGCGCACCTCATCCTGCTTTGTGTCGTTTGTGCAGTCATGTTGTTTTTCGCGGTGCTGCGCAATCTGCCCGCCTTCACCTTCCTGGCTCCACCATGACCACTCACCCCTCAAACAGGCGACAGCCCGCCCGTTTTCCGATAGCGGCACCCGCCAACGACACCTACCATCCCCCATGCCGAAAGCCAGCGAGCAGGTAATTCAAGCGGTGGCCACCACGCTCGCCGAGGTAGCCCCGCCCGGGGACGCAGTGCTCCTCGTAGCCGTGTCCGGCGGCGTCGATAGCATGGTTCTCTGGCACGCCCTCGCCACCTTTGGAACCGGAACAGTGATCGCCTGCCACTTGAACCACGGATTGCGCGCTGCCGCAAAGGAGGAGGCGGCACTTGTCCGGCAACGCGCAAAAACAATCGGCTGCCGTTGCGTGGCCGCTCGCGCGGATGTGGGCAAGGAAGCGCGCCGTCTGGGAGTTTCCGTGCAGGAGGCAGGACGCAGGGCAAGACGGGCCTTCTTTGCCAGGCAGGCCCAGCGCTTCGGCGCACGTCTGCTTTTTCTCGCCCATCACGCCGATGACCAGGCGGAAACCGTGCTCTGGAACCTTGTGCGCGGATCCTCGCCAAGGGGTGTGGCCGGCATCGCTCCCGATGCCTTTCAGGACTTCGACGGTCTCACGCTGAGGGTGCTGCGCCCGCTGCTCAATCTCCGAAAATCAACTCTCGTCGAAGCCGCCCGGGAGGCTGACATACCGTGGCTGGAAGACCAAAGCAACACGCAAACCACCTATACCCGCAACTGCATCCGCCTCCAAGCCATCCCGGCCCTCCGCGAATCCACCGGCCGCGATCCGGTGCCGACCTTGGCCCGTTTTGCCGCACTCGCGCGCGACGACGAGGAGTGGCTCGCACAGATCGCCGACGACGCCGCCACACACGTCGGCACACCGTGCGGAGGCATCACTCTCGCCGGCCTCCGGCAGTTGCCCCGGCCGCTCGCGCGGCGTGTCATCGAATCCTGGCTGCGAACTTACGGCTGCCGCGATCTCGATTGCCACTCCACTCTGCGCGCTCTCGCGGTGGCGCTCGCCGATAACAAACCCCGAGCCGTGAACCTCGCGGGTGGCATGCGCGTGTCCCGGCGACGTGGCGTGCTGGTTTGCCTCGCCGCCCCACCCACCCCAACCAAACGAAATTCAACGAATTCAGTCACTGGCGGGTGATTGCCGCGCAATGATCCTTCAATACATTTACACGTCTTGCACTCAGCGGCTTACACGCCCCGTGTTAAGCGTCCAATGGCGGTTGTGCACGCCGATTCCCAGCGTGTTGGGCCCCGTCGCATAGTTGATCAATCGATGGCCGCAGGAATACCACCACGCCCGCTCCGCCGCTTCCGGATCGGAACTGCCCATGAAAATGCACTCCCCGGAGGCTCCATGAAAGCCCGCACGACGGGCACGCAGCCCGAAGGTGCGATTCTCCTCCACCGGCGATTCATGCGCAAAATATCCCAAACGCTCCATCTCCTCCGAGTGCCGGTAACATGCCAGGGAGAGCTTTTCATTGAGGTAGAGGGGCCGCAGCCCAACCACTGCCCGGCGCCCGTTTAGAATCGAGGCAAAAGTTTTCTGCGTCCTGTCTGCCCATGAAAGCGCATTGTTCGCCTCGTTCGCCGCCTCCAGCGCCCCAACGGCATCGAGAATCCCCTGACGCGCGATGAAATACTCGCCGGCACGAGGACCCAGCGCCAAACGCCGCTCAAGCTGCTCCAGCGTGAGTTCGCCCCCCGGATACCCGCGCGGATCGGCCCAGTGAAGCTCCCCATGAATCTCCCGCAACGCCGCTGCGGCCGCCTCAAGCCGGGCCGCCACAGGATCGTCCCCCGACAGCGTTCGCGCAGTGCGAACCACAGTCCGCCAGTGCTTTTCCGCCTCCCCAAACAACCGGTCCATCTCATCCAGCCTTCGCTGCTCTTTGTTGTGATCTGTCTGGATATGCCTGCGCGCATCCGCAGCCGCATTCACCCAATCACTCCACACACGTGGGATCTGGCCCGCAGGCGATCTAGGATCCAAACTGCCGTGGATCGCGCGCTCAAACTCCCGCGCATGATGATTCCACGCACGCTCAAGCAAAAACACATACTGCGGCTTGAAATCCTCCCCACGCTCGCGACTCGCGCGATGCGTCGCCGCCCTACGCGACTCATCAGCCGATTCCAAAAATTCCAACACCCGGCGTGCCTGCTCGCCGGTAATCTCGCCACCCACCGCCACAAACCCAGCAAAAGCAACCAACCCAACGATAAATCTGGAAAAACAGCGCTGAATCTGGCTTGAAGTCATCGTCGAAGCTTTCACCCAAATACACCATAATTCAAATACATTCGATATTGGGCCTTACCCTATTATTTTTCGTTGCCGGATACATTGACCTCAACCCTGTCCGCGCGAAGGTGGTAACCGATGCTGCCTCCAGCACTTGGAGCGGGTATGGTTCGGCATTGCGAGGTGACCGGGAGGGGCTTGCCGGGCTCAGGATCCTCTGGGGACCAAAGGCGTTCCGGGACTTGGGTGACGAGGAAATTCTTCGCTTGCATGACGGGATGCTGAGAAAAGCTCGGTTTCGTAACCATTCCGCCGAGCCCGCGGAAGAACGCCCCGGGAAAGCTCACCCACTGGAGACGTCACGCCGACAAGAAAGAGACACAGCCGCCGAAGAGGAAAGACTCAGAGCACCCGAGAACAACGCCGACCAGAAGACCAGCGACCTCTCAGGCGGAGACAGACTTGCCTGGAAAGTGGAGCCGCGTTTGCTCCCACAGATGGGCGAGCGCTGCGAAGCCCTTACGAAGGGACAAGCTCTTGGAACCAGATGGATGATTGATTTGACCCGGTGAATTCCGGCTTTCGCCTCGGGACTGTGCAGCCTTTCAGTGTAAGGCATAACAGCATATGACGGGATTGACAGCTGCCGCCCTTCATTGAAGGCGGTCTGCCCTGTGCCCACCTAGAGCATGGCTCAGCCCCTGCCTCTTCGGATTGCGGGCTGTATCTTCCCCTTCTTTTTCGCCTGGCAGCCATCGAAATCAACCTGGCTACCGCACCCCTTCGGGGCATAGACCCGTGAAGGCTGGTTTACATCGGGCATCTCATGATCTGTGGAAACAGTTTAACTATTTTGCTGAGTGTATCCTGCTTTGGCACCCTGTCGCTGTCTTCAACTAAAAAGCAACTGTGGGTCAGACCCGTTTGCTCGCGTTTGCTCGTTGGGTCAGACTGGGTTGATTACAGCGAGAGCAGATGGCCATCTCCGGGAGCGAAGTAGGCTCTGCTTACGAGGAAATCCTCCATGGCGAGGAGGGTGTTTTCGTAGAGACGGATATCGGAGCTGAAGTGATAGAAGCCGTGTTTCGATCCCTCGTAGGCAATGTAGTTGGCGTGGCCGTGCTTCGTCCAGGATTTCGCCAGTTTAGCCGTGGGGGCGGCGGGTACCATGGCATCCGCCGTGCCGTGGAGAAACAGGGCGGCGGGGAGTCCGTTTCGAAGGCGGCGCGCGGGAGTGAGTTTACGTGCGGTGCGTTTGTCGGGAAACGATGCGATGGTGGGCAGTTTGGCCGTGGGGTCACACACCGGCTCGAATAGAACCAGGGAGTCTACAAGCGGATCCCCTTCGGCGGAGTCGTCCGGATCCATGCCTAGTAATGCGGCCATCATCGCGGCCCAAGCACCGCCGGAGGCACCGCACAGGCAGAGGCGGCTGCGGTCGATCCCGAGGGAAAGGCATCGCTGGGTAACCCAGCGGAGAGCACAACGCGCATCGTCGAGTGCTTCCAGCGGCCCTGTGAAATGTGTGGAGGCCATGCGGTATTCAACCAGGAAAGAGGCCACGCCTCGCTCCGCGAAGTAGAGAGCTTGGGGAGCAAACTGACTTACGAGACCCTTGTCCCAGAGTGAGCCATGGAAAAACAAAATGGCCGGAGCTGGATCAGCAGTGCGTTCCGGCGGCAGGTAGGCATGAAGGTGGAGGTCCTCGGATTCACCTTGTTCCACGCGACGATACGGGTGGGCTGTGGCGCGTTCGAGCAGCGCACGGTTGCGATCGACGGCCCTCAATGCTTTAGCTTGGCGTTCTTCGGAGTGATGGGCCATGGTCATCTTGGAGGAAGGGCGGCGACCATGCGACGGCAACACGTTCAAATCAACCTTTTTCAGCGCCCCCGGCGGC
>SLCJ01000214.1 GCA_007125835.1 Verrucomicrobiales bacterium
AAGCGAGGCGGGGTCGGCTCCTTCGGGTAACAGAATGTCGAGACCGACGCGCCCGAGGCGCCAGGCGGTGTGCATCCTTGTGCCGGCGGGCGCGGCTTCGGCCAGCGGGGGCGGCGTTTGTACCATACCCGGGATGTGCAGATGCGCGCCCACCGCCGGGGCGTCGAGAATTTGGCAGTCGTCGGCGATCAGGTACTTGTCGAGCCGTGGGGCGATAGTCTCGGCAAGGTCGGCTGGCGCGTCGATAAGGAAGGCATTTTCTCCCACCCGGGCGATAACAATTTCGGCCTCAAGTTTTCCTTTGGCGGTGCATACACAGGCGGGCATGGCATGGGTGGTTGTTACCAGGGCGAGGTCCTGGGAGACTTGGCCGCCGAGGTAGCGTTCGGCATCCGGTCCTTCGCAAATCAGGCGTGTTCGGGAGTGGGTGAGGTCGAGGATCATAATCGCAGGGTCGTTTGTGATGGGTGGCATGGCGGGAACGGAGAGCGTCTGAGTGGGCGGCGGTGTCGTAGCGGAAACGGGCGGACCGAGCCGCCTGGCCGTTTAGCCGCCCGGCGCGTTGGTTCCCGCCCGCCGAAACGCTTGCCTTCCGGGCAAAGCTGAACTATGAACCCATTCCCATCAAGTTTTTCATGAGCGACATCAAATTCCTACACACGAGGATCCGTGTATCGGATCTGGAAAAATCCATCTCCTGGTATGGTAAGCTTGGCTTCGAGTGCACCCGCCGCAGCGAAAAATCGCCCGCAGGGAACCAACTGGCCTTCCTGGAGCTTCCCGGCAACACGCATTTCCTGGAGCTGTGCCACTCGCCGGACTACAAGGTCGAGTTTCCCGAGGACTTGATGCATACCTGTGTCGGTGTTCCTGATATTATTTCCTACTGCGACCGCCTGGAAAAGGAGGGGATCGAGGTTTGGCCCGGTGGGTGGCGCGGGAAATTTTCCGGTGGCGGGCGGAAGATGGCGTTCGTGACGGACCCCGACGGCTACGAGGTGGAGATCCTCGAGGTCTGAGCGCTGCGGAGCCTCTGCGGAAAACGAAGCCATGGCCCGTTCCCCATCCTACTGGCTGCTCAAGTCGGAGCCGGATGTGTTTTCCTTCGCCGACCTGAAGGCCCGGCCCCGACGCCGCGAGCCATGGGACGGCGTGCGCAACTACCAGGCTCGGAACTTCATGCGCGATAAGATGCAGGCGGGCGATCTCGGGCTGTTTTACCACTCGAATTGCAAGCCTCCAGGCGTCGCGGGGGTGCTGGAGATTGTCCGTGAGGCCTATCCGGATCCGACGCAATTCGATCCGCTCTCCGACTACCACGATCCCAAAAGCGACCCCGACAATCCCCGCTGGCTGATGGTGGACGTGGGTTGGCACGCGGATTTCGAGCATTTTGTCCCCCTCGACACGTTGCGTGCGAGCAAAGGTCTGGAGGAGATGCGTATCCTGCAACGCGGCAACCGCCTGTCCATCACACCGCTGACCAAGCGCGAATTCGACCTGGTGTGCAAGCTGGGTGGCGTGAAAAGGTGAGGGGTGAGGGAGGACGGCAGACCTCCGGCGTCGGCATTTCCGGGCTTTCCCTTGGATCGTTTGGCGCTATGTTGCCAATGGCATGAAACCGAAATTCCTCCTCTTTCTCTCTGCTTTGGCGGCGGTGGCGATCTCCTCCTGTCAAACGGTGGCGATCCATTCTCCGGCGCGGGATTTAGATGCACGCGTCTTCCCGGGCGATCGAGGCCAGGATTTCAAGGAAGTCTGGGTGGTCGACAAGAACACCGGCGAGAAACTTGAATCCCTGATCGAAGGGCCGTCGCTGGGATACACGGTGAAATTCTCGCCATCGAAGGCTTGGCTGGTGATCGAAGATGAAATGTTTGAAAATTTGGTGACGGTCCGCCTCTTCCACCACGAGGCGGTGGGTGGATTCCGGCGTGTTCCGGACGAGTTTTTCATTCTGGCGGCATGGCGCGGGTTCCTTGAGCAGAAAGGTGTGCCCGGTGAGATTCCTGTCGCCAGCTCCTCGACGCTGCACCGCTGGGAGGAGGCGCGCGATGCCTTGGTCCTGCGCAAGCGCGCCACGCTCTCGGATGGCACCACGCTTTCCGGGTTGGTGCGCGTCGACCTGTCGGCCTTCGAGTGATTCTTCGCCACCGCTTTCCTTCACCCCTCCACGCTTGCCGTCGCGGCGCTCTCCGCTTTCTCTCTTCCCTATTTCCGGCACCCCCCACCCGACATGAGCGAAACCTCATCCCTGAAAACCATCCGCCTCGGGCTCGCCGGCCTCGGCACCGTCGGCTCCGCTGTGGCGCGCCACCTGCGCGACGAAAGCCGCCTGCTCGCCGGGCGCTCGGGCTTTCGTTTCGAGATCGTCCGCATCGCGGTGCGCGACAAGGCGCGCCATCTGGCCGCCGGTGTCGATCCCGCCCTGCTCACCACAAGCTGGCGCGAATTGGTGGAGACCGAGGGCATCGATCTGGTTGTCGAATTGATGGGCGGCGAGGAGGAGGCGCGCTCGTGCCTGCTGGCCGCTCTTGAAAAGGGCGTGTCGGTGGTCACGGCCAACAAGGCGCTCCTGGCGGCGCACGGCGCGGAATTGTTCGCAGCGGCGGAACGCACCGCAGCTTCGATTTTCTTCGAGGCGGCGGTGGCCGGTGGCATACCCGTGATCAAGGCGGTGAAAGAGTCGCTGGTCGGCAATCACATTTCCGCCATCCATGGCATCATCAACGGCACCGGCAACTACATCCTCACACGCATGACGGAGGCCGGCCTCGGGTTTTCCGAGGCCCTGGAAGAAGCGCGGGCGAAAGGCTATGCCGAGGCCGACCCCACTCTGGATGTGAATGGCTGGGATGCCGCCCACAAGGCGATCATCCTCGCCTCGCTCGCCTACGGCTACTGGGTGGCCCCCGCCGACCTGCGGGTCGAGGGAATTGACCGGGTCGCCCGCCAGGACATTGGCTATGCGGCGCGCCTCGGCTATGTGATCAAACATGTCGGCGTGATCAAGGCGGGCAATGGCGGCGGCGAGGTCGAGGTGCGCGTGCAGCCCTCGCTGCTGCCGCGCGAGCACACGCTGGCTTCCGTCGGTGGCGTGACCAACGCCCTGGCCATCCGCGGAGACTTGATCGGCGAATCCTTGTTTGTGGGGCCGGGTGCTGGTGGCGATGCCACCGCCAGCTCCGTGATCAGCGACATCGTCGATGCCGCGCATTCGCTCGACAAAGGCCCGCGTAACGCCGGATTCGTACCCCATGGCCTCTACGGCCGCACCAAGCCCGCCGCCCTGACCGTAAGCGAATTCTACCTGCGCATCCCCGTGCGCGACCAGCCCGGCGTGATCGCCCGCATTGCCGGCATCCTCGCGGCCAAAGAAATCGGCATCTCGGCCACCGTGTCGCTTGCCCCATCCGAAATGCCCGATGGCAAATTCAACGAGGTCATCCTTATGACCCACGAAGCGCCGCTCGGCCTGATGGAAGAGGCAGTCGAGGAAGTGGCGCGCGAAGCCTTTGTGACAGGGCCTCCGGTGCTGCTCCGGGTGGAGAAACCGTAACATTCCACCACTTGATCCCGGCGCGCCAACGGCTACGATTTACTCTGGCGGACGCCGCCGGATTGCACGGGATTCGCCTGCGGTAATGCCTCCGGAGACCGCAAAATATGCGGATTTTCGAAAAAAAGGATTGCCAAACGACCCAATTTCCTGTTTTTCTTTAAGGTGTCCTGATTATCAATTCATGGCGGAGCAAATCCGGATTCGCGGGATGCGGCGGCGGCGAGGCAATGAGGACAACACCAACCGATATGATCCAACAACAAGCAGAAAACCTGGCGGATTTGTTCGCGCGGGACGGGGCTGGGGAAATGGACGGCCGACTTTCGGGCACCGAGAGCGGGAGAAGCGTGCGCAAGGGGACGCGAAAGGCGCGCCGAGACGACGGGCTGGGCCTGCGTGCGCCCTCGGTGGTGGCGAAAAATTTCGTCCTCGACACCAATGTCCTGCTCCACGACCCAGGATGCCTCAACCGCTTCGCCGACAACCACGTCTGCATCCCGGTGGATGTGCTGGCGGAGCTGGACCGCTTCAAGAACGAGCAGAGCGACCGCGGAGCCAATGCCCGCTCGGTGCACCGCCACCTCAGCGCCCTTTTCTCCGAACACCCCAACGAGGTGCTGCGCGGCGTCGCGACTCCTGGCGGCGGCAGCGTGCGCCTGGTGGTATTTGATCCCGAGGCCTGCGAGAAACAAGGGGCGACTCTGAAGAAATTTTTCCGCGTCTTTCCCGATCGCGGGCGCATCGATCACCGCATTCTCGCCTGCGTGCTCATGATCCACGAGGCCAACCCCTCGCCGGTGATCCTGGTCACCAAAGATCTCAACATGCAGCTCAAGGCGCGGGCGGTTGGTCTGGGCTGCCAGGATTACCTGAGCGACAAGGTAGACGCGAAGCATGCCCACCATCAAGAGATCCGGCGGATCGAGGCCGCACCCCAGGAGTTGCAGCGGCTGGCCTCGTCAAATCAACTGCAAATGGACGCGGGGCGAACGGCCAAGCTCTACACAAACGAATACGTCCTGCTTGAGGCAGGCCCGGGGCACACCCTGCCAGCGCGGTTCGACGCGCATGGCGTGTTTCGCCGGCTGGCGCTGCCCGATGGCGGCGTGCGCATCCCCAACGGTCGCCACATCAAGGCCCTCAACCTCGGTCAGCAATGCTTCCTCGACGCCATGCTCGATCCCCACATCAGCCTCATCA
>SLCJ01000252.1 GCA_007125835.1 Verrucomicrobiales bacterium
ATTCCGCGGAAGGGAAGCGGTAAATTCATTCCTCGATCCGGGACATTTCGTCACAGTGGGCCTCATTTCGCAATGCGCAGACGGCGGGACGCTCCTGGCAGAAATCATAAAATCATAAAATTATGCCTGCCAAAATTTGTTTGAAATATTTCGCCGAGGGCAGCAGCCAATTTTACCCGGCTCCTTGCCCCCGCGCCTGTAGTGCTGCTTTCAAGACCGATGGCAGAACATTCCCCTTGACAGAAAGATGGAAATATGGGAATCTGGTTTTGTGAAGACAACCTTGGAAATTGATGATGAACTTTACCGTGAAGCAAAGGCTCATGCCTCGCTTACCGGCCGCAAAATGAAGGATCTGGTGACCGAGGGGTTGCGGCTGGCCCTCATAGCGGCGGCCCATGCCCCGGCCGCCGGGACGGCGAGCGCCGCTCGCCAACTCGAGACCTGTTTTACCGAAGCCGATCTTGCGATGCAAGCCGCTCCTGCGGGCTCCACAGCACGAACGCACCTCGACCTCGATCGCAACCGCCTCGAATCGTGATGAACGGACTTACTGTGGACGCCAGCGTCTGCGTCGCTGCTCAGGATCCGGGAGACCCGGTTTGCCCGGCGAGCAGAGCGTTTCTGCATCATGTGCTGGCCGCCGGGATCACACTCCATGTGCCGGCCCTGGCGCGGGTTGAAGTCGCCTGCGCTTTGGCGCGCAAGCTCAGAAACCCGGCGGAGGCCCAACGCCTTGCCAACCTTCTGCTCATGTCAGCCGGTGTCAGGGAACATTCGCTGAACACAACACTGATGGCGAAGGCTCTGGCGGTTGGCACCGCCTGCTTTCTCCGGGGAGCCGATGCGGTTTATGTCGCAACAGCAGAGCAGAATCACAGTGAACTCGTTTCGTGGGACCAGGAGCACATCCAGCGTGCCAATGCGGTGCGACCCGATGCATGGCTTGCGGCCAATGCCTGAAATGGAAAGATTGCCGAAGGTGAAAACAACGATCAAAACAATGCCTGCCAAAATTCGGTTAAATTTTTTGCCAAGGGCAGTAATAAATAATGGCAGGCAAAATTTGCAGGCAGGCAAAATTTGCAGGCAAAGTTTGCAATAAAAAACCCAGGGCACGGATTTCCAGAGGTGGTTGGCCTGGCAGCTTGAAGTGGGTGCGTTCGAGCAGCTGATGAACTTTTTCGGCGTTGGGGTGCAACAAAATTATGGCAGGCAAAAGTTAAAAACCATCCGGCTGGCAGGCCGGTTCGCCAACGCGATTGATGGTTGGGGTCCGTGCGAGGCGGACCCATGCCCCTGGGATCAAACTCTTGTCACCACTTCGCCGCCGCTTTCGCGGAATTCGCGGGCTTTTTCCTCCATGCCGCGGGTGATGGCCTCGTCGGTGCCGTAACCATTCTCGGCGGCGTATTTGCGCACGTCTTCGGAGATGCGCATGGAGCAGAAGTGGGGACCGCACATGGAGCAGAAGTGGGCTTGTTTGGCTCCTTCCTGAGGGAGGGTTTCGTCGTGGTAGGAGCGCGCGGTTTGCGGGTCGAGGGAGAGGTTGAATTGATCTTCCCAGCGGAATTCGAAGCGGGCTTTGGAGATGGCGTTGTCGCGGTATTGGGCACCGGGGTGGCCTTTGGCGAGGTCGGCGGCGTGAGCGGCAATTTTGTAGGCGATGACGCCGTCCTTCACATCCTGGCGGTCGGGCAGGCCGAGGTGTTCCTTTGGGGTGACGTAGCACAGCATGGCGCAGCCGTACCAGCCGATCATGGCGGCACCGATACCGGAGGTGATGTGGTCGTAGCCGGGGGCGATATCGGTGGTCAGGGGCCCGAGGGTGTAGAATGGGGCTTCGCCGCACCATTCGAGCTGGCGGGCCATGTTTTCCTCGATCATGTGCATGGGCACGTGGCCGGGGCCTTCGTTCATGACTTGGCAGCCATGGGCCCACGCGCGGCGGGTCAGTTCGCCCTGGACTTCGAGTTCGCCGAATTGGGCGGCGTCGTTGGCGTCGGCGATGGCGCCGGGGCGCAGTCCGTCGCCGATGGAGAAACTCACGTCGTAGGCGGCGCAGATTTCGCAAATTTCATCCCAATGTGTGTAGAGGAAATTTTCCTTGTGGTGGGCGAGGCACCATTTGGCGAGGATGGAGCCGCCGCGCGAGACGATGCCGGTGGCACGCGAGGCGGTGAGCGGCACGAAGCGCAGCAGGACGCCAGCGTGGATGGTAAAATAGTCGACGCCTTGCTCGGCCTGTTCGATGAGCGTGTCGCGGTAGATTTCCCAGGTCAGCTCTTCGGCGCGCCCGTTCACTTTTTCGAGCGCTTGGTAGATGGGCACGGTGCCGATGGGCACCGGGCTGTTGCGCAGGATCCATTCGCGGGTGGCGTGGATGTTGCGCCCGGTGGAAAGGTCCATCACGGTGTCGGCACCCCATTTGGTGGCCCAGCGCATTTTTTCCACTTCCTCGTGGATGGATGAGGCGACGGCCGAATTGCCGATGTTGGCGTTGATTTTAACGAGGAAATTGCGGCCGATGATCATTGGCTCGCATTCCGGGTGGTTGACGTTGGCAGGGATGATGGCGCGCCCGGCGGCGACTTCGTCGCGCACGAATTCGGGAGTGATTCGGGACGGGATCCGTTGCGGGAATTGGGAAAACAGGCGCGGTTGCCATTCCTGATCCTCCACCCCGGTGTGGCGGTGGAGCATGGAGTTGCGCGGGTGGGAGGAACCCGCTTTGTCTTGCATGGCTTCGATTCCTTGGTTCTCGCGTGCGGCGATGTATTCCATTTCCGGCGTGATGATGCCTTGGCGGGCATACCAAAGTTGCGTTACCGGATGCCCGGCGGAGGCTTTGAGGGGTTTGCGGCGCAGGCCGGGGAATTCCTCGAGGCGGTTGCGGTCGGAGGCGGAGGCTTGCTCGGCCTGCTTTTGCGAAAGGTAGCCGTTGTCGATGGGCTTGGTTTGGCGCCCCTCGTATTCTTCCACATCGTCGCGGCTGCGGATCCAGTCGGCCCGCAGCGGAGGCAGGCCTTGCGTGACGTCGCCTTTGAAATCCGGGTCGCCCCACGGGCCCGAGGTGTCATAAACCTTCACGGGCGCATTTTCCTCGATTGTGCCGTCGAGGCGTTTTGTGGGCGAGAGGGTAATTTCCCGCATCGGCACCTTGAGTTCAGGATTGCCCTCCGGGGTAATATAGACGCGCCGCGAGGAGGGCAGCGTGCCGTTTGTCGAGGGGGAATCGTGGGGTGTGCTGGGGGCGGCGGTTTCCTGGGTGTGGTTTTTCATTTTGCGCTGGCGGGGGATCCTTGTTTCCAGACAACAGGAGCCCCCGGGCACCCGGCGATCTCCCTGCGGCGGCATGACCCGCATCAGGTTCGAAGGGTCTCATCGGCTGCGATGATCTCAGCCCCGGTTCCGGGACACCCCTGTCGTCAAGCGGTGACATTGCCCGCCCCCACCCACCCTGTCAAGACCCGATGCCGTGCCAACGCGGTGTTGAGTTGTCAAGCGTGCGTCTTGCTTGCTTCCAGCGTGCCCTTACCGATAAAAAAAGCAGCCATGGATTTCCAGTTCAGGTGGCAATTTGCAAAAAAATCGCCGCAAACATAAATAAATCTTGCCCGAATGGAGGGATTTCGGTAATATCAGGGTGTGAAAACGACAATTATACCCATTTTGGCGGCTACCGCCGGAGTCTTCTTTTGCGCGAGTCTCGGTGCAAAAGCCGGTTCCATCGCCTTGAGCGCGCCTGGCATGCCAGAGGGCGGTCATTACCTCACCCAGCCCAATGAGATTCTGACGGTCCCGTTGGGCCCGCATTACCGCTATCGTGTCGATGGCTTTTACGGGCGCCTTTCCGCCACCCAGGCCGAGGGGGCACATGTGTGGTCCGACGGCCTGATGTATGACGTGGCCGAGCCCCACGCTCCCGGGCAGCGGGATCGTGTGGAGAAAAATCCGGTATACGTGCAGGGCATGCTCCGCCTGTATGTGAACGGGCAGGTATATCCCGTGTCAGTCGGACTTCATTCCCAGTGGGGTGGTGCCTCTTCTTCCGAAGGACTCTACTCTTCAGGCAATCCGATCCTGATCGAAGGGGCACCGGTGGACCTTACTTTCGAGGTCGTCAGCAATGCAAGTGCGGTGGAAGGCTACATGCACGTCTTCGGCACTGCTCTGGAAGACAATCCCGAGCCCAAAGGAGAGTTGGTTATCGACCAGGCCTTTCACTTGGAAGGGGCCCATCCGGTGATCGGCTGGAACATCCGCCGCGAGGGTGGAATCTCCGACGAAGGCGTTTTTCCCGATCCGAGCGAAGCCCTGCCGCCACCTCCGGGCGTGATCAATGGCGGAAGTGGCTCCACATCGCCCACCACCCCGGACGGCGAGCCAATTGAAGAAGGGATGCCTGTGGAAGAGGGTTACTACGGCGATGGCACTCCGCACAATGGCAACCGCAACAACCGCTCCGGTCTCGCGGACGGCACCAACCCGGGCCAGGGCAACCAAATGGGCAACAACGACGGCACCGACAACCCGAACAACGCCCCGCATTCGGGAGGGGCATCCGACAATCCTTAATTGTTGTCCGTCCAATCTCCAATCTCGTAGCCTGGGGCCGGGGCCGGTGTTCGGCCGAACGGTCCGGGTCCGGGGTGCGGTATATTTATCACTGCCATGAGTCCCGGAAGAACCAAGGTCATGCGCATCAAGCCGGTCGCCTGTTTGGCGCTCGGGGCCTGCCTTGTTTTTTCC
>SLCJ01000105.1 GCA_007125835.1 Verrucomicrobiales bacterium
AGGGATTGGATGTCCGGTGTGTTGGATAGGATTTCGACCGGAGCCTCGTGCAACCAGTCTGCATCGGGATTGCCATCCATGTGCACGAACCACGCGGCGGTGGCGTCGCGTGCATCCGGGCCGTGGTCGATCCAGAGGTGGAAAACACGGGAGGCACGGTCGGGCGGGATGTGCTTGCGAATCGCCCCGGCGGTGGCCTCTGGCAAGGGCGGGCCAGGCGGCGGGTCGAGCGGCCCGCGCACGGCAAAGTCGAGGCAAAGCGTGCCGGGTTGGCCGGGCCCGGCCTCGGACCCGGTCGGCAGGATGAGATAGGCGATGCCTGCATGCTCGATGAGGTAGGTGCGGTCGAGAGGCAGGCGCAGCCGGGCGTCGGGCGCATCGGCGGCGATGGATGATTCATGGCCGCCGCTGGCGCGGAGGCGCACCTCGCCGCGGCCGTCGCATTGGTTGATCGTGCTGCGCATGGTGACGCCATCCGGGACATTTTCGCGCAGGGTGGTGATGCCGCAGGCGAGCACGGCCATGCCGTCTTCGGTGAAGGCAAACAATTTGCGCGCCTCGTTTCCTGTCGCGCGGTTGACGAAGTGAAATCCGCCATGGCCGAGACGCCCGTCCGACACTCCGCCGGCGCGGTCGCCGCCGCCGGCGCGGTAGCGGTCGGGCGCGTGGGATTCGTCGTCTAGCATTGTCGTGCCGGGCAGCGCACGGTATTGCCACAGGCTGAGGTCGCGCGCGGTGTATTCGTCGTCTTTCCACGAGCGCATCGCCGAGTAGGTGGCATTGGGCAGGTTGCGATGAATCCCGCGGTATTCATCGCCCGCGCGCAACATCGTGGTGACACCGTCGCCGAAGGCCATGTTCCAGGGAAATGCGCCGGCGAAAGTTTCCGGCCCGGCAACCAGCGGCGCATTCATTTTCAAGTCGATGAACCAATCGGCGCGGCGGTGCACCATGTGCAGGTTGCGATGGAAAAACCGGTTTCCCTCCAATGACTCGTGGTCGCGCTGGCGGACGCGTTCGAGCGCGGCGGCCACCTCGCGGCGGGTGTCCGGCGGCAGCGCCGCATCCGGCAGCCCGGCCAGCCCGGCAAGAAACCCCTCGACCCGCTTGGTATCGCCGGCGTGCGTGTTGTGGCGGCCGTTGGCGGTGAATGTGACCGCGCCGCGGTAGAAAAGCCACTCGTAGGCCAGCACCATCTTCGCCATCCGCCGGTATTGCTCGGGCGTCAACGCCCATGGGCTGCCGTAGCGGTGCGTGTTAAGTACGCGGCCGAGCCAATCGACGCCATAACCACCCATGTGGATCTGGCGTCCGTTGGCCTTGTGAAAATGATAGATCCCGTCTGTGCCGAGCCCCTCGACAGTGTCGGGCGTAAAATGAAAGTGGCTGTCCATCAGGTTGGCCGCGGCGTCCCACGCGTGTGTGGTCTCGATCGCGGCCGCAGCGCGCCAGAAGTTGACCAGCAGGTTGTGGTCGTCGCTGTAACCATCATTTGTTCCCGCATGCGCCTCGCTGAAGAACGAGCGTGAAAGGCAGGTGCCGACCGCATAGCCGGTGAGCCCGGCAAGTGTTTCGAGCGCCTCCATTTGCAGGCGCGGATCGGATTCACAGCGCCAGAAAAACGGCCGCAGCGACTCAAACAGGCGCATCATCCGGCCGTCGGTCTTGCCAAAACCCTGAACCCGAAGTTGGTCGGGATGATGCCGCAGGTGTTCGAGCCGGCGGTCGATCAGGAGCAGCGCGGCGCGCGCCGCCCGTGGATCACCGGCAAGTTGGCTCCCGCTCATGAACGCGTTGGACAGGGCCGTGACCGCCTCCACCCACGGCTCGATATCGGCCACCGGCATCGCACCGTCGTCCAGGTCCAACAGCTCGGCAGCACGTCCATCGTCACCATCGACCGATCCGCGGAACCGGCGGGATGCGAAATCGCCGGTGATCGCTGCAAGCGCCCGCGCGCGCACCGGGTCGAGCGGATTGGCGAGGCGGCCGGCGGGCAACGGCGTGAACAACTCCTCGCCAGGTGGTTGCCAGAGGACGCGGCACGCCAGCGCCGGATCATCAGGTGCGCGCCTTGTGGTTAGCGCGAGCGGGACGGCACCGGTTTCGAGCGCCACCTCGAACGCACCGTCGCCACGCGCGTCTCCGACTTCGAGGAGCGCCGGAAGATTGGACTCGAGTTGGAAGCGGTAGACCCCCGGCTTGTCCACCAGGAATACACCCTCAATCCGCAGGGCGACATGGCGAGCGCCGGCGAAATCATCGAAGGGATATTTCACCAAGCCCCCCCACGCGGCGATTTGCTCGCCGCTGGCGATGGTGAGCCCGGGGACCGGCAGATGATGGCGCGCGGGCAGCGTGAAACGGGCGCGGCCCGGGCTTTCCGTCCGCGCCGGTCGCACTGATTCGGCATCGCGCAGCACCGGGTATCCACCATAGGCGTCGTCGAGGAACAGGGGCGGATCGGCCACCGTTGGCTCGAATGCGGCGGCCGCCGGAAGCCCATCGCCCAACGGGTCGCGGATGAGCGTGGCTAGCAGGCCCGGATGATACTCGGCGGAGCCCGGCGGCGTGGCGATTTCCAAGTCGTCCGACGATGCCAGCACGCCGGGGGCCGCGTCAAACCCTGCGGCAAGCCGGATTTCCATGTTGCGCAGCACCCACAATGGCAAATCCAACTCCGCAGCCGCACCCCGATAGATCACCGTGCCCCCCGCCATTTCCCGCAGCGTGAGCTGCTGCCCCGGCACGCTTCCCTCGGTGGCGACACGCACCCGCGAGCCGGGCACCAGCGCGCCATCCTCCGCGCCATGCACGACAAGACGCGCGGAGCCTGGCCGCTGTGGCACGCCCTGGATCACCACAAGTTGATATTCTCCGGAGTGCAAAGGCAGGGCAGGGAAAATGAGTTCTCCCGAGGCATCCGGAAGCGCGGCGGCCACTTCCCGCCACTCGCCGCCATCGGCGCGATGAAACAAAGCGTGAAAGCCATGCTCGCCCAGCAGCTCAGCACCAAGCGTGCACCCGGCGGCGAAAATGAAATGCCCCTCGGGCGGTTCATCTTCCGCCGCATGCAAGCGCCACCGCGTGCCATGGCGCACGGTGGCTCCGACAGGCAGATCGTCGAGTGTGGGCGGCGATTCCTGGCTGGCACCGAGATATACCGGAACCGCCGTAGGTGCGGTCAGACGCAGCGTCAGCGCGCCGCTGTGCGCAACCGTCACATCCGCGCCAAGCACCGCCGGAGCATCGCGAAAGCCATCGGCAAACGCCTCCTCAACGCCACCAGGCACCCCCCAATAGCTGGCGAGCAGGGATTTCACCAGTCCGGCACGAGCCTCCGACAACGGTTCATGGGCAATGATTTCACCGAGCTGGCCGCGGAAGGGCGGCGAATTGGCATAACCGCGACCGAACACCCGCGCGTTGATGGCGGAACGGATTCGACCTGCGGGCTGGTCATTGACGATGACATCCAAATGCCCGTCTTCCGACGGCCTCAAGTGAACCAGCCACGGCACATCCGCTCCAGGGGCCTTGTCCGCAGCGAGCGTGGCGCGCATGATCCCGCCCCGTTCGCACTCCGCCTGCACGTGCAACGGACCGCCCGGAGCATGGCTGATTTGAATGAAATCGTTCCAGGCGCGATGATTGAGTGCCAGCAGCCCCTGCACCGGCGAGTCGCCATGGTGAGGACGCAGGACGATAAAAAACTCAGTATCGGAGAGCTTGCGCGCAACCCTGAGAGGGCGTGCGCCAGGTTCTCCCCATGGCCGCCCGCGCTCATCGGGAACCAGATCAACAGGCCCACCATCGAGCGCATCGGTAAGCAGACGCCCGCCGCCGCCGGCCAGCAAGGCCACCGGCATGGCGGCTGCGGAACCGACCGGCTCCAGACGGACGGAATCCGGCAGATCGCGCAACACCACCGGCTCTGCTTCAACAACAGAAATTCCGCCTTCCCTTCCACAAGCGGAGAGAACGAGACAAAAAACAGCGGCTACCGCTATGGATTTCGGAAACATAGATATCACTGCGGAATCACGCCGAGGCGGACAAACATGCGCGGCACACCTCCCGGGATGCGCACCACCACGCGGTCGATGCCGACGGCGAATCCATCCGGCGTGGTGGTGACGATCACGCCGTCCACCCCATCGACAGCGGGCGTCCACGCCCCGTCGAGTGTGTCGCTGGATTCGACAAAACTTACAACCGAAGCACCTGAGTCATGCCGGTAGGTGATGACAAAATACTCGCCGGCGGGAGCTGGCGGGCCGGGGTCGGTTACCCGCATGGCGGTTGGCAGCAAGGTCTGGTTGCTGCCCTCCTTGGGATCGCCCCCGAAGAGATAAACCAGCGCGTTGGCCACGCCATCGCCATTGGCATCGGCATGCGGGCCGAGCACGGCGGGGTTGGTCTCGCCGGGAAAATGCCCGGTGATCCAGGCATCGTATGTCCCGGGTGGCGGCCCGGCAGCCACGACCAGTGAGCCGCCACCGGTGATTGCTGTGGTATTTCCAGCATGATAGGTGCCGGCTGGCATCCGCACGCCCCCCAGCCACAAGCCACCCACGGTGTCGGCCTGCCCGTGTGGCAGGTGCAGGGTGGCCCCATCTGCGATGTGGACCCCCGCCGCATCGGCCAGCGTGGCATGCGCCAGCGTCAGCGTGCCGTCGAGCACCCGCGTGTCGCCGCTGTAGCTGTTGGCTGCGCCAAGCCGGAGAATGCCCGGGCCAT
>SLCJ01000346.1 GCA_007125835.1 Verrucomicrobiales bacterium
ATTGAATATACCGGGTGAGAACCCCGTCTCATCAGACGCAACCATACAACCAAACCCAACTCTACCATGAATAAGAAAACCCTGTGCATGATCGGTGCCGCCCTGGCCAGCTGCTTTGCGCTGGCCGCTTGCGACGGCATGAACAGTCAGACAACCGGAACTCTCGGCGGTGCCGCCACCGGCGCTCTCGTGGGCGGCGTGGCCGGACACAACATCGATGGCATCAACAAAGGGCAGGGCGCAGTGGCCGGTGCTCTCGTCGGTGGCTTGGTGGGCAACCAAATGGGTCGCCAACAAGACCAAATCAATGCCATGGATGCCCGCATGAACTACAGCACCGTCGCGGTCCGCAACAGCAACGGCAGTGTCACTCCTGTGCAACTCCGCCGTGGCCAAGGCGATTCCTGGATCGGCCCCCAAGGCGAAGTTTACAGCGGCATGCCCTCAGAGTCGCAGCTTCGCAGACTCTACGGATTCTAAAACCCCAGAAGACGCCCGCCCGCTTTCGTGGCCGCGCTTGCGTCTGAAAACCGCGTCACCTGTGTGGCGCGGTTTTTTCCTGCCCGGAACCGGGCCCGACGGTAGCTGCAATCCTCTTCCCCCCACGGGAAACCGTACGCGCGGGCTGGCCGATGGTCTGGGATCACTCGGATTTCCCGAGAGTCTTCTGCTGTCTGAAGCGTAAGGGCTTGCGTGAAGCCACCTCCTCCGCTATTTGGTCGACCGGCCATGTCTATCCGTGATATTTTTCGCCTTTCCCGCGTAATCTTGCTTGCGGTCTTCATCGTGCCCCCGATGGCGGGCTTACGGGCGGAAGCCGCGCCTGTGGATCGGACGGGAGATGGGCCGCCAGTGTGGTTTGCCTCGGAGCCGGCGGTTTCGCCGGACGGGCGTGAAGTGGTTTTCTCGTGGAGGCGCGATCTTTGGCGGGTGCCGGTGGAGGGCGGACGCGCCGTTCAGATTACCTCGCATCCGGCTACCGACTCGCACCCGATGTTCTCGCCGGACGGTGCCACGCTTTACTTTGGTAGCTTTCGCGAGGGGCCGCGCCACCTCTACGCCATGCCCGCCTCGGGCGGGGAAATGGTTCGCCTCAGCAACCACTCCGAGGGCCTGATTCCGGAAACGGTTCACCCGGACGGCGGACGCGTCTTCTTCCGCGCCCAGCGCGATGCCCCGATGCCACACCCGCATCGGATTTTTTCGGTGGCTCCGCAAGGTGGGCCCGCGGGTGAGGAAATGCTCTTTGATCTGCCCGGCCATTCGATCTCCGTGCATCCCTTCGACGACCGGGTCCTCTTCTGCCTGAACGGTGAAGCCAAGCACCGGCGCGGATACCGAGGCAGCCGCAGTTCTTCGATCTGGTTGCTTGAGAATGGAGGGGATGGGCAGGAGCGCTTTGTCCGGCTCGTGGAGGAGGACGCAGGGGCCAGGACACCGCTCTGGCGGCCCGACGGCAGGTCCTACTTCTACGTGTCGGAGCGAGACGGAACCTGGAATGTCTGGCTGCACGACCTAACGGAAGACCGACACGGGCAGCTCACCTTTTTCTCCGGCGACGGCGTGTATGACCCAGCCCTTTCCGCCGACGGCACGGTGATGGTTTTCAACCGCGGGCCGGAGCTGTGGCGTTGGCATCCCACTGGCGACTCCCCGCCGGAGCCCATCGAGGTAACCCACAGCCGCGATGATGGGTTGACCGTGCAGGACGTGAGGCGTGTCCGGGGAACCGAGGATGCGGATTTTTCGGAGTCCGGGCGTGAGATTGTTTTCGAAGCCGAGGGGCGGTTGTTTGTGATGGACAATTTCCTTCGCCAGCCCAATCCAATCACCGATGGCACCACCCGCCACGAGTCGCCCCGCTTCTCCAAAAATGGCACTTTTGTCTATGCCATCGAAGATTGCGGACAGCATCGCGCTCTGGTCAGAATCCGCAGAACGAATGAAGAAGGGTTCTGGTGGTCATCCAGGGGCTTTGAGAGCGAAACTCTTTCGCCAGGGGGTACGATGATCGCCGCCTATCAATTCGACACCGAAGGGAAACAACTTGCCTGGGTGGAATTGCCAGGCAACCTGGTGATTGCCGACGCGGACGGAAACGAAACCCGCTCCATTTACAAAACCTGGGAGACTTTCGATTTCGATTGGTCGCCAGATGGCCGCTGGATGGCCGTGGCCGATCGCGATGCCAATTTCAACCGCGATATCCGCATCGTATGCGTGAAAGGAAAACACGAGCCATACAACGTGAGCCGCCATCCGGGTAACCACTGGATGCCGCGATGGTCGCCCGATGGATCAATGCTTGCCTTTCTCGGCCAGCGCACGCCTAACAACACAAGGATTCACTTCGTTCATCTCTCGATCGAGGAGCACCTGCGTACCCATGTTCAGACCCGCCGCGCCGAGGCTGAACGAAGGATGAAAAACGATCCCTGGTATCGCAAGGCTGACTCCGGCTCCGATGAAGAGGAGAATGGACCCGGTGGCGATGAGGAGCATGACGCAGGCGGGGAGGCGGCTGCCGATAACAACTCCGGCAACGAGAACGGCAGGCTGGAGCAGGACACGGAGGAGGCAGAACCCCCCAAAGGAAACGCGGAAGACTCGGAGGATCTGGAAGAAGCGGAGGAGGCGGAGGAGGCGAGTGTCGATTTTGACGGGCTGTTCGAACGGGTGGTGACACTGAATTCGGGATCCGGAACGCCCACCCGATTGACCTGGGATCACGACTCGAAGCACATCTGGTTTCAGACCACCTCCTCGAACGACAACGCAGTCTACCGTATCGAGCCAAGGGAAGAGGCGGAGAGAACGCGGCAGTTTCAACACAGGGGCATTCCCCTGCGCGTGGAATCAAATGCGAGCTACTGGCTGATCGATAACACACCGGCAAAGCACGCCAACAACCGCCTCAATTCCTATTCCATTTCCACGGAAATCCTACGTGACCGGAGAAGGCACCTCGAAATGGGCTTTGAACTCGCCTGCCGGACCCTTGCCACCCGTTTCTACGATCCTGCGATGAACGGTCTCGATTGGCAGGAGGTGGTGGAAAGATACCGCCCTTTGGCGATGTCAGCAGGCACGTCCCACGAGTTCGCAATGGCACTCCAGATGATGATGGGCGAACTGAATGCCTCTCATTTGGGCTTCGCACCAGAAACATGGCCATCCACAGGCTCCGACCCCAGCGCCCGCTTCCGGACAACACGCCACACCGGCATGCGCTTTTCCACCGATGAGCACGGGAGGACGGTTGTGGACTCGGTGATCCCCGGCTCGCCAGCCCATGCCGCACGACCCGGAATTCTGGCAGGGGATGTCCTGGCCTCAGTCAATGATGTCGATGTGGCCGAGGATCCCTGCTTGGCTACGCTGTTCAACGGTCCACCGGATGAGGATGTGAGGGTTGTTCTCCATCGCCCCGACGTGGACGCCGAGCCCCGCGAACATGAGCTTGCGGTGATTTCCTTCGCCGATGCCCGCAGTCTCGCAACCCGCGAGGCAAGGGAAATTACAAGGCGGAAAGTAGATGAGCTTTCCGCCGGGGCGCTCGGCTATATCCACATTCCGCGGATGTTCCAGGATGATTTCAACGAGTTCCAACGCGAGGTTTTTGCCGCTGGCCACGGCCGTGACGGATTGGTCATCGATGTCCGCGACAACCAAGGTGGTTTTGTATCCGATCACCTTCTCACCATCCTCACCCAGCCCCAGCACGCGATCACCATCCCCCGCGATGGCGGGCCAGGATACCCTGGTTACCGCCTCGTCTACACCTCGTGGTCCAAGCCGGTAATCGTGCTCTGCAATGAACACACGTACTCAAATGGCGAAATTTTTGCCCACGCCATCCAAAACATCGGCCGCGGGCAGCTCGTGGGCCGACCAACCGCAGGAGGTGTGATTTCGACCTATCGCGTGCCAGTTCTGGATCTGGGCAGGATTTCGGTGCCGTTTCGGGGATGGTTTCATCCAGAGACGGGACGCGACATGGAAATGGGGCCGGCCGTTCCCGATATCGACGTCGAGGCCCACCCAAATGACGTGGTGCGGGGCGTCGACCGGCAGCTGGAGCAGGCTGTCACCGCATTGATGGCGGAAATCAGCGAAAATGGCGTGCCGACGCTCCCGGCACCCGTCTATCGGCGCGAAATCGATTTTTCCAGTTCAGAACGATGAGTGGAGTGGGAGAACTTTATCATCAGATGGGCGAAGACGGAATTGCGGCTCTCGTCGCGGCCTTCTATCGCCGGATTGCCGACGATGAGCTGCTCGGCCCGATGTATCCCAAGGAAGATCTCGAGGGCGCGGAGGAGCGCCTGCGTGAATTTCTTGTCATGCGGCTGGGTGGCCCTCCCCGCTATATGGAAAAGCGCGGCCACCCTCGTCTCAGGATGCGACATCTCCCTTTTTCAATCGGCGAAGCTGAAAGAGACCGGTGGCTGGAACTGATGGACGCAGCCATGGACGAGACAAGCACCACGACGTCCGCTCGCGAACTTCTGCGCCCTTTTTTCGCCCAAGTGGCCGACTTCATGCGCAATCAGTGAAAGCCAGCCGCGCCGATTGATTTGACCTCAGCCAAGATGCCCTTTTTTGAGCCGATCTGACCACTGGTGTCCGGGAAACTCCCAACACAAGTAGATGTCTATTTCTCCTGTGTGGGAGATGTGCTCGACCCGAAGGTTTTGCTTCCACAGCTCCGGCCCAGAAAGACAAACCGGCCCTTGGTGGAAGCTAAATCCTGCTCGTGCCGGGCCGCCATCGCGCCGAGGCCAGTGGTCATCTTCGCCCTGCCCGCAGGCGTGGGGCCCGCTAGCCCGGTCACAAACTCCTCCGTTCCTAGGATCTGAGTCCGGCTAAGCAGAGGTAACGGACTGGCATGAGGGGCCTGTGAACCAGATCGCCGCCGAAACGCCTCCCACTCCTCCTTTAACCTCTGACGGTGCTCGGTGATGGGATCGCTGTGTGAACTGCCGTAGCCATACAAATCCCTGAGCCCGGCAATCGCCTGTCGGCCTCCTTGACATGCAGTCCCATATCCAGACCAACGGTATTCTTCGGCATCGCTCACAAGCCCAGCACGAACCGGGTTAAGGTCAATGTAAGCCGCGACAATTTCAGGCAAGTATCCAAGCCCGCCATGATCCGATTGCGAGCCCTGGATCGTCACCGAGTGGTAGCGATCCTCCCACAGCGTGCCACAGCGGTCATGGCGCTTGTTGAACCAGCGAGAGAAGCGTTGCTTCACACCTTTCATCAGATTTGCGATACTCCCCATACGCTGGCGGTAGGAATCCAGCAGGCGGGCCCGCTGCGAAGCCGTCTCGCATTCGTCGTATTCGGATTGGATCCGCAGAAACTCGGTGCTGCTTTTGATGAGGGAAATCCGCCGCAGAACCTCGCCATCGCCCAACGCCATCGCTGCCTTGCGGCTGCCGGGAGGAACCCGGACAAGCAAATGGAAGTGGTTCCCCATAATGCACCATGTGATGACTTTGATCCCTCCGAACTCAGAATAGGCCCGCGTGAGTTTCAAGAAAAACCGGCATTCAAGCTCCTCGAAAATCAACCGCCGGTCAACCACCCGGGATACCAAATGAAACACCCCACCGGCATCGGCTTCTGGAATAAGACGTCGTGGCATACCCAACCCTACCCCACAAATACAAGCAAAAAAAAAAAAAAAACCAAGTAAAATAAATCACCAGGAAATAATTGTGGTTGGCAAAAGAACCCCCCCGCGGGGCGCGGGGGGTGGAGGTCAGGATGCTTTGGCTTTTGGGGTGGTGGTGGGGAGGATGGTTTCGATGCCTGGGAGGCCGCGGTAGGTTTTGCCCTCCTTGTGGACTTTTGCGGAGGCGACGAGGTTCTGGAGTTTTTCGTAAGCCCTGAGCCTGAGCATTTCCTCGCCACCGCTGACGGCGTTTCGCTTCTTGAGGTTTTGGTATACCTTTTCGAAGAGTTCGTTGAAGTGGTAGGTTTCGTGGTCCTTGAGGACCGCAACGAGTTCGTCCGTTACATGATCGGGGACCCGACGTGAAAAGCGTGTGCGCTTGGCCATAGACATAGGGCATAAAGTTTAGCATGGAATTCGGCAGTATGCCAGTTGTTTTTGCCGCTGAGGATAAATTTAATTTGACCGTGGCGTCGCGGGGGAGGTGAATTGGAGGCTGGCGTATTGGGAAACGTTTTGGTTTCTTGACTTTTTTTGGTTTTGATGAATTGTGAGGGATGAAGAATGACAAGCCAAGACTGGGGTTTCTCCGCATGGCGGCGGTGTTTTTTTGCGGTGGGGTGGCGTTTGAGTGGGCGATGGGGATGGAGTTGAGGATTGAATCGCCGCCCCCGGTGCGAGTGTCTGATGTGCTTGAGGAGTATGTTGGGAGTGGGGTGGCTTTTCCGCTTGATGGTTGGGAACGTGAGGCGATGCCCGTTGGAAACGGTCGGATGGGAGCGATGGTGTTTGGGGGTGTGGAGGGTGAGCGGATTCAGTTTAATGAGAGTAGTTTGTGGATCGGCGGGGGGAATCCTGGTGGCGGCTACGATTTGGAAGGGTTTGGCGCTTACCAAAATTTTGGTGATTTGTATATGGCTATGGGATTGGAGGTGGGCGATGACGGTCTTGTTTTCGGCCCTGATAATCCGAGGGGGCAGGAGCCGTTTGTGGGTGTGGAAGGGATAGGCTCGTCGGTGGATGGGAATGGGAGGACGAAGTGGTGTGTGGAGCATGGTGGTGAGGAGGTGGAGTGGAGGGTTCGATTTGGGGAGGCGCGAGTGATAGGATGGTATGCGATGCGTTCGGCGAATGATGTTCCGGCGCGTGATCCGTTTCGTTGGACTTTTGAAGGTTCAATGGATGGAGATGTGTGGGAGGTTTTGGATCGTGTGGAGCGTGATGTTCCGTTTCCCGGTCGGGGGCACCGGGAGGTTTTTGAGGTGGCTGAGCCAGGGGCATATGAGTGGTTCCGATTTGTTTTTACGCCATCTGAGGGTGTGCCTCATTTTCAGGTGGCGGAGATTGAGTTGGAAGGAGGGGTGCCCGGGGCCGGGGGAGTGGTTCCGGTGGGGTATTCCCGGGTTTTAGATCTTGAGAGTGGAGTTCACGTGACGAAGTGGGAGAGCAACGGGGTTGGGTTCAGGCGGGAGGTTTTCGCGACGCATGTGGATGATGTGGTGGTGATCCGGCTGGAATCGAGCAGGGAGGGTGAAATGGCACCTGTTTTCCGGATGGTGGGTGCTCATGGGGCGAGTGCTGCTTGTGATGGAGTTGGTGGCGAGATGGTGATATCTGGGCAGCTGGTCAATGGGTTGCGGTATGCGGCTGTGGCGCGTGTGTTTAGGGATGAGGGTTATGATGGAGCTGGTGAGGCGGTGGTGGTGGTTTTGGCTGCGGCGACGGATTATTCGATGGATCCGAATGCAGGGTTTCGCAGTGGTTTGGATCCGGTTGGAGTGTGTCGTTCATTGGCGGAGGCGGCATGTGAGCGCGGATTTGAGGCTTTGCGGCGTGATCATGTAGAGGATTTCCGGTCGATGATGCGGCGGGTGGTTTTAGAGGTGGGTGAGCCTGGGTCTGGTGATTTGCGAGCCCGTCTGGGTGCCTATGCGGGGGGAGCCCAGGACGCGCATTTGGAGATGTTGATGTTTCAATTCGGGCGGTATTTGTTGGTCTCGAGTTCCCGAGGTTTTCTGCCGGCGAACTTGCAGGGTTTGTGGAATCAAAGTAATGATCCGCCGTGGAGGTCTGATTATCACACGAACATCAATCTTCAGATGAATTATTGGGGTGCTGAGGTTGGGGGATTGCCGGAGTGCGCGCAGCCGTTGTTCGCGTGGACACGTGCGATGGTGCCTGGCAGCGTGGAGGCGACGAGGAGGTCATTTGGGGAGGATCATGCGGGCTGGACGATGCGCACGTCTGTGAATATTTTCGGGGGTAATGGGTGGGAGTGGAACCTGCCCGCCTCTGCCTGGTTGGCGTTGCATTATCGGGAGCACTACGCATTTACGGGAGACGAGCGGTTTTTGAGGGAGGAGGCGTGGCCGGTTTTCCGTGGGGTAAGCGAGTTTTGGTTGGACCATTTGGTGGAGAGGAACGGGGTGCTTGTGGCACCGGATGGGTGGTCGCCGGAGCATGGTCCGAGGGAGGATGGTGTTGCGCACGATCAGCAGATTATTTATGATTTGTTTGCCAATACTCTTGAGGCGGCTGACGTGCTGGGAGAGGGTGGGGATTTTGTGGAGAGGGTGAGAGATGCGAAGGGGCGTTTGTTGGGTCCGCAGGTTGGTTCGTGGGGGCAGTTGATGGAGTGGACGACTGAGAGGGAAGAGCTGGAGCGGTCGGGGCACCGGCACACGAGTCATTTGTTTGCTGTGTATCCCGGGCGGCAGATCACCTTGAATGGCACGCCGGATTTGGCACGTGCGGCCGCGGTTTCGCTGGAGGCGCGTGGCACGTCCGGTGATTCGCGGAGGTCGTGGACGTGGCCATGGAGGACGGCATTGTGGGCGCGGCTGGGTGAGCCGGAGCGTGCGGCTGAGATGGTGCGTGGTTTGCTGACGCACAACACGCTGCCGAATTTCCTGACGACGCATCCGCCGTTTCAAATTGATGGCAATTTGGGGATTACGGGCGGAATGGCTGAGATGCTGCTGCAGTCTCACGAGGACGCGGTGTTTCTGCTGCCTGCGCTACCGCCTCACTGGCGTGACGGTCGTTTTGCCGGTTTGCGTGCCCGGGGTGGATTCGAGGTGGACGCGGAGTGGGGGGACGGGCGTTTGCGGGAGGCGCAGGTGCGGTCGGTGCTTGGGCGGCCTTTGGAGTTGAGATGGGATGATGCTGCGGTGGAGCGTCTTGTGGTGGAAGAGGAAGGGGGGAGGCGGACCGAATTGGAACGGGAGGGCGGGGTGTTCCGTCTGCCGGTGACGCGAGCGGGTGCGTTGTACCGGCTCAGGCTGGAGTAGGGTTTTCCGATTCCTTTTTTGGTTCCGGGAGGAATGCGCTGATGAAGAGAAGGATGGCGGCGATGAAGATGCAGGAGTCGGCGACGTTGAAGGCGGGCCACCATCCCCCGGTTGAGGGGAAGAGTTTGTCGTAGAGGGGGAGGCGGACGTGGACGAAGTCGACGACGTAGCCGTGGATGAAGCGGTCGGCGACATTGCCGGGGATGCCGCCGATGAGGAGGATGGCGGCGGCGGAGCCGATTCGTCCGGGGAACCAGCCTTTGAGGTAGAGGATAATGATGCCGATGAGTGCGGCGATGGCGATGCCGCCGAAGAGGTAGTTGGACCAGGCGGTTTCGTTGCCGATGCCGAAGGCGACACCGGTGTTGTGGACGCGGATGATTTCGAACCAGTCGGGGATGATGTCGATGCGAGTGACGGGCGGTGGGGGGTCGAAATTGCGCACGATCCAGAATTTGGTGATCTGGTCGAGGATGAACAGGGGGATCGAGATGAGGAGAAGTGGGCGGACCATGGTGAGGCGCGGGTGTGGCGTGGGGCAGCTTCGCCGCGTGGTTCAGGCCGGGGATTTTCCGGTGGCCTGTGCGGCGATGGCTTCGTCGCATCTCAGGCAGAGGCCTGATTCCAGGAGGGGGTGGAAGGCGCGGCAGCGCGGGCAGAGGGGGAGGGTGGTCTTGGTGGCTGTGGCAGCTAGCGAGTTGCCTGTGGTGGTCCGCATTTCGGCGATGATGAAGAATTCGGTGGCGAATGCGCGGTCGTTGAGGATGGCGGCGAGGTCTTCGTCGGGTTGTGGCAGGGTGACTTCGACGGCGGCCTCGTTGTTGCGGGAGAAGGATTTTTCCTGGATTTGGGATTCGATCGCGGTTTGTACGGCATCGCGCACTTTGAACAGGCGGCGGAAGAGATTCAGGGTGGCAGGGTTGGCGAAGGCTAGGTCGGGCTCCGGGAAATCCTGTTCGTGGACGCAGCCGGAGGTGAAGGGCGCGTGTTCCCATGCTTCGTCGGCGGTGAATGCGAGGATGGGAGCGAGAAGGCGTGTGAGGGTGGAGAAGGCGTCGTGGATTACGGTTTGGGCGGCGCGGCGGCGGGAGCTGTCGGCGGCGTCGCAGTAGAGGCAGTCTTTTGTGGCATCGATGTAGATGGCGGAGAGGTCTGTGGCGCAGAATTGGTTTAGTGTGGTGAAGACCCGTCTGAAATCATAGCTGTCGTAGGCGGCTCTGCACTCGCGGGTGACCTGGTGGAGGCGCGAGAGCATCCATTTGTCCAGTGGCGGCAGGGAATCAGGAGTCAGGCGATTGTTGTGAAGGACGTGGTCAGAGTCTGGGGTGAAGTCGTGGAGGTTTCCGAGGAGGATGCGGAGGGTATTGCGTAGGCGGCGGTAGGGTTCTGTGACCTGTTTGAACAGATCTTCGCCGAAGGGAACCTCGCGCTGCCAATCGATGCTTGAGGCCCAGAGGCGCACGATGTCGGCGCCGTATTTGTTATAGAAGTGTGCGGCGTCGATGGGTTTGCCGGCTTTTTCGGCTTCGGATTTGGAGAGTTTCCTGCGGTCTTGATCGACGACGAAGCCGTGGGTCATGACGGTTTTGTAGGGTGGTCCGCCGCGCTGAGCGATGGAGAGCATGAGCGAGCTTTGGAACCAGCCGCGGTGTTGGTCGGTGGCTTCTAGGTAGAGGTCGCAGGGGGCGTGGAGGTCCGGGTGGGAGTCGAGGACGGCGGCGTGGGAGCAGCCGGAATCGATCCAGACGTCGAGGGTGTCGCGGCCTTTGCGTGTGCCTTCGGGCAGGCCGAGGCGTGTGGCCAGTTCGGCGTCGGAGGAGGCGAACCAGATGTTGGAGCCTTCTTTTTCGATGAGATCGGCGACTTTGAGGACGAGGGATTCGTCGAGGATGGGTGCGCCATCCGGGGTAAAAAAGACGGGGAGTGGTACGCCCCATGTGCGTTGGCGCGAGATGCACCAGTCGGGGCGCGCTTCGACGGTGTCGTGGATGCGGTTTTTTCCCCAGGCGGGCAGCCAGGTGGTGTGAGCGATGGCTTCGAGTGCCTGGTTGCGGAGGGTGTCGAGGGAGATGAAGAATTGTTCGACGGCGCGGAAGATGACGGGGGTTTTGGAGCGCCAGCAGTGGGGGTAGGAGTGGGTGTATTCCTGGTGTCCGAGGAGGGTGCCATTTTCCCGGAGGAGGTCGATGATTTTTGGATTGGCGTCGAAGACGTGGGTGCCGACGAGATCGGGCAGGCCGCATTCTTCGGTGAAGCGTCCGTCGTCATCGACGGGTGAGAGCAGGCCGAGATTGTGTTCGCGTCCGGCGACGTAGTCGTCGGCACCGTGGCCCGGGGCGATGTGAACGATGCCGGTGCCGTCTTCGGTGGTGACGAAGCGCGCGGTGATGACGGGGGATGTGCGGTTGATGAAGGGGTGGCGTGTGTGGGTGGAGGCGAGGTCGGCTCCGGGGCATTCGGCGAGGGTTTCCCGTGGTGTCCAGCCAGTGGATTCGGTGAATTTGGCGACGAGGTCGCGGGCGAGGATGAGCAGTTGCGTGGTGTCGGTGTCCGGATGTTGGAAACGGGTGAGTTGGTAGACGATTTCGGGGTGGACGGCGAGGCCGAGGTTGGCTGGCAGCGTCCAGGGGGTGGTGGTCCAGATGGGGATGGCGGCCTGTGCGGCGTGTTCGCCGAGGGCGGCCGGTGCGCCGCGTTCAATGGCGAAGGCGACGAAGATGGCGGGGCTTGTTTTTTCGCGGTATTCGACCTCTGCTTCGGCGAGGGCGGTATGGGCACCGTAGGACCATTGGACGGGTTTTTCGGACTGGTAGACGCAGCCGTGGGCGACGAGTTTGGCGAACACGCGGATCACATTTGCCTCGTAGGCTGGATCCATGGTGAGGTAAGGCTTTTCCCAATCGCCGAGGACGCCTAGGCGGCGGAAGGACGCGCGTTGGACGTCGATGAATTTGGCGGCGAAGTCGGTGCAGCGTTGGCGGATTTCGACGGGTTCGAGGTCGCGAGCCTGTTGGGCGACTTTGAATTCGATGGGCAGGCCGTGGCAGTCCCAGCCGGGGATGAATGGGGCGCGGAATCCGGCCATGGAGCGGCTTTTGACGACGAAGTCCTTGAGGATTTTGTTGAGGGCGGTGCCCATGTGGACATCGCCGTTGGCGAAGGGTGGGCCGTCGTGGAGGATGAAGGGGGGCGCGTTTTCGGAGCGCCTTTTTTCCTGGATGCGGTGGTAGAGGTCGTCCCGCTCCCAACTTTCGAGGCGAAGGGGTTCGTTCCCGGTGAGGTTGGCGCGCATGGGGAACGCGGTTTGCGGGAGGAGAAGGGTGTCCTTGTAGGGACTTTGTTTCTCGGACATGGGAGGAGGGGAGGCGTAGGGAGGCTGTGCGTGTGGGGGGCGCGGCACCGGTTGGTGAGCGGCGTGGGTTTCTAGGCGTTGCGTCCGCAGCAGGCCTTGAACTTTTTGCCTGAGCCGCAGGGGCAGGGATCGTTGCGGCCGACGCGTGGCAGATCTCGTTTGAGGGGCAGTTTCAGTTTCACGCCGTCTTTTTCGGCGACGGTGCTGCTGCCGTCGTCGGAGTTGTCGAAGGAAATGCTGACGGAGCTGCCGCCGCCGCCACCGCTGCTGCCGGAGCCAGCGGAGGCACCGCCATCTGCGGCGGAGCGCAGGTTTTGGGGCGCGCGGCGAAGGAACATTTCGAATTGTTCGAGGAATCCGAAGCTGCGGAACAGGTTGTGGAGGATCTCGAACTTGATGTTGCTCATCAGTTCTTGGAACAGGGAGTAGGCCTCGTTCTTGTATTCGACGAGGGGATCGCGCTGTCCTTGGGCGCGGAAGTGTATGCCATCGCGGAGGCCGTCCATGGAGTAGAGGTGTTCCTGCCAGAGGCGGTCGATGGCATTGAGGAGTATGAAGCGTTCGAGGCGTTCGACGGCCTCAGGATTGGCGTGGGAGATGTTCAGCTCGTAGGCTTTGGTGACGCGGTCGATGATGAATTGGGCATTTTCCTCTGGGGTGCGGGTATCGAAGGCTGCCTCATCCGGTTTGAGGCGGAGGGGGAAGTTGGAGTTCACCCAGTTGAGCAGCCCTTCGTGGTCGGGTTTCATCTCATCCTCGTCGGGGACAAACTCCTCGACCTTGAGGGGGATGTTTTCGCGAATCACATCGAGGATGATTTCGCGGGGCTGTTCGCTTTCGATGATCTCGTTGCGGAATTCGTAGACTACCTGGCGCTGCTGGTTCATCACGTCGTCGTATTCAAGGACGCGTTTGCGGATCATGTAGTTGCGGGATTCGACGCGTTTCTGTGCGGTTTCGACGGAGCGGTTGAGGAGTGGGTGCTGTAGTTCCTCTCCCTCCTTCATGCCGAAACGTTCCATCAGCTTGGTCATGCGGTCGGCGGCGCCGAAATTGCGCATGAGGTCGTCTTCGAAGGAGATGTAGAAAATGGAGTGGCCGGGATCTCCCTGGCGGGCGCAGCGTCCGCGGAGCTGGCGGTCGATTCGGCGTGATTCGTGGCGTTCGGTGCCGATGACCATGAGGCCACCGAGGTCGGGGACTTCGGCACCGAGTTTGATGTCGGTTCCGCGTCCGGCCATGTTGGTGGAGACGGTGACGGAGCCCTTTTGTCCGGCGCGGGCGACGATTTCCGCTTCTTGGCGGTGGTGTTTGGCATTGAGGACGCTGTGCGGGATCTTTTCGCGTTTGAGCATGCGCGAGACGGTCTCGGAGGCCTCTACGGAGGCGGTGCCGACGAGAACCGGCTGACCTTTGGCGTGGCATCTGCGGATGCTTTCGATCACGGCATTGAATTTTTCGCGTCGTGTTTTGTAGATGGTGTCGTTTTCGTCGATGCGCTGGTTGGGCTTGTTGGTGGGGACGACGAGTACATCGAGGCGATAGATGTCGAAGAATTCGGCGGCCTCGGTTTCGGCGGTGCCGGTCATGCCGGAGAGTTTTTCATACATCCGGAAGTAGTTCTGGATGGTGATGGTGGCGAGGGTCTGAGTTTCCTTGTCGATCTTGACGCCTTCTTTGGCTTCGACGGCCTGGTGGAGGCCGTCGGACCAGCGTCGTCCTGGCATTTCGCGTCCGGTGTTTTCGTCGACGATGACCACTTTGCCCTCTGGGTTGACGACGTAGTGGACGTCTTTCTCGTAGAGGCAGTATGCCTTGAGGAGTTGGTTGATGCTGTGGATGCGCTGGCCCTGCGTGTCGAGCCTTTGCTGGAGTTCGGCCTTGGCTTTGTCCTGTTCCTCTTGTGAGAGTTTGGAGTTGCCATCGATGCTGGCGAAGGCCTCGGCAAGATCGGGGAGGACGAAGGCTTCGGGTTCGCCGGGGTTGAGGAACTCGCGGCCCATCTCGGTGAGGTCGGCCTCGTGGGTGCGTTCCTCGATGGTGAAGTAGAGGGTTTCCTTGACGGCGAACAGGGCTTTTTTCTGGGCGTCCTGATAGAAGGAAAGTTCGGCCTTCTCCATGGCGCGGCGGATTTCGGGAACCTCCATGTGGCGGAGCAGTCCGCGGTTGCGGGGCTGTCCGAGTTTGACCTTGAAGAGGTTGATGCCAGCGGATTCGAGATCGCCGGCATCGATGTCCTTGCCTGCTTGGTCGAGCAGTTGGTTGACCAGAAGTCGTTGTTTTTTGACGAGTTGTTCGACGACGTTCTTGAAGCGGTCGAACTGGTGGGTGGTGACGGTGACGGGGCCCGAGATGATGAGCGGCGTGCGGGCCTCGTCGATGAGGATGGAGTCGACTTCGTCGATAATGGCGAAGTAGTGTCCGCGCTGGACCTGCTCGGCTTTGGATGAGGCCATGCCATTGTCGCGGAGGTAATCGAAGCCGAATTCGGCGGCGGTGCCGTAAGTGATGTCGGAGTTGTATTGCTCGCGGCGCAGGGGTGCGGGCATTTGCGATTGGATGCAGCCGACGGTCAGGCCGAGCCACTGGTAGAGGTGGCCCATCCACTCGGAGTCGCGGCGTGCGAGGTAGTCGTTTACTGTCACGACGTGGACGCCGCGTCCGGTGAGGGCGTTGAGGTAGACGGGGAGAGTGGCGACGAGGGTTTTGCCCTCGCCGGTTTGCATTTCTGCGATGCGTCCGCGATGGAGGCCGATGCCGCCGATGAGCTGGACGTCGAAGTGGACCATTTCCCAGGTGAGGGGTTGGTCGCAGGCGGTCCAGGTCTGGCCGCAGAGGCGGCGGGCGGCATTTTTGACCACGGCGTAGGCCTCGGGCATGATTTTTTCGAGTAGCGCTGCCTCGGTGGCGGGGAATTTGGGTTCGAGGCGGGCGTAGCGGGCGCGGGCATCGAGCAGGCCGTCGGCGAGGGCCTCCGGCGAGCCGTCGCCGCGGTTGACGTGGGTTTCGACGGCGGGGAAGTGCTGGGCGATGCCGCGCAATTTTTCTTCGACCTGGCCGGCGAGATCCTGGAGATCCTCGATTTCGCGGCGGAGGAGTTTTTCGCGCGGGGGCACGGCTGGGGCGTGGAAAGGGGCGAACATCGCCTTCCATTCGGCGGTTTTGCGGCGGAGGGTCTCGTCGGGTTCGGATTGCAGGCTTTCCTCAATGGCGTTGATCTCCTTGACCAGGGGTAGGTAGGAGCGAACGACGCGCTGATTTTTCGAACCGACGATTTTCTTGATGATCCAATTGAGCATTGCCGCCTACTGTCCGGTGCAAAGCGAAATTTTCAAGGACAGAGGGGCGGTTGGGGAAAATTTCCCGGGGACTGGGTTTGTGCGTCTGGAAGGGGTAGTATGTGCATCACGTTGCCAACCCCATGAAACAACGACCTATGAAAGAGCAACCTAGATGTGACGGCCGCATTGGCTTGGCGGCCGCAGGCAAATTGGGCGTGCGGGTGAAAAACGGCGGGATTTTTCGCCCGGAGGCGCTATCTTTGCGTGCGGCGGGGGTTGAGAACCGCGAACCTTGCCGTGCCGGGCCGTTTCCCGAGCTGCAGCCACACCCCGCCGCCGTTTTTCGCCAGACTCCGAGATGAGAGCACACCCCCTCCGCAACCGCCGCAACGTGCGGCTTTACCGCAAGCGGTTTTACCGCAAGCGCTGGTTTGTGTATTCGGTGGCGACGGCCGTGGTGTGTGCGGTGTTCGGGGTGTTGGCGGTGTTGCTTTTCCTGCGTCCGTATTTTGAGAGGGCGCAGCA
>SLCJ01000066.1 GCA_007125835.1 Verrucomicrobiales bacterium
AATTTCAGCGCCCGGCCGCCCGGCGTGGTCTCCGGATTGCCGAACATCACACCCACCTTCTCGCGGATTTGGTTGGTGAAAATGCACACCGTGCGGGCCTTGGCGATGAACGAAGTGAGTTTCCGCATCGCCGCCGACATCAGCCGCGCCTGCGCGCCCACCGTGGCGTCGCCGATTTCGCCGTCCAGTTCCTGCTTGGTCACCAGCGCCGCCACTGAATCCAACACCACCACATCGAGTGCATTGGAACGCACCAGCGTCTCGCAAATCCGCAGCGCCTCCTCACCTGACGAAGGCTGGGAGACCAAAAGGTCGTCCAAATTCACGCCCAGGCGCTTGGCATACTGCGGGTCGAGCGCGTGCTCCACATCAATAAACCCGGCCAGGCCGCCACGCTTCTGCGCCTGCGCGATTATCGTAAGCGTCAGCGTCGTCTTCCCCGACGATTCCGGACCGAAAATCTCAATGATCCGCCCGCGTGGAAAACCGCCGACGCCCAGTGCCCGGTCGATCAACAGGTTGCCGGTGGGGATGGCGTCCACGTCCACCCGGTGTTCGTCACCCATGCGCAGAATCGAACCCTCGCCGAATTCCTTCTTGATCTCATTGATCGCGTTATCAAGATTGCGGTTGCGCTCGGCTAGGATTTTAGGGTCCTTTTCCGGGGCGGCTTCGGCGGAGGCGTCGTTTTTCGGCATGGTGTGAAAAGAGGTGAGATTTCGAAGGCTATCGATACGCCACACCACGCGAGCTTGCAAGCGTTCGATTGAACAATTCACGCAATTTTTTTGGGTCCGCTGGAAAAACCACGTAAAGTGCGCCCATGGACGACCCGCCGGACAACCGATCCCTGGAAAAATGGATGCGTGAGGCGCTGGCCGAAGCCCGCAAGGGACTCGGCCTCACCGCCCCCAATCCACCGGTCGGCGCGGTGATCGTCCGCGATGGCGAAATCATCGGGCGCGGGTGGCATCAGGGAGCCGGCCACCCCCACGCCGAGCCCAACGCCCTCGCCGACGCCGCCGCACGCCACGGCCTCGATGCCCTGCGCGGGGCCACCGCCGTCATCACCCTGGAACCCTGCTCCACCCATGGACGCACCCCGCCCTGCGTCGACGCGCTGCTCGAAGCCGGCATCCGCGAAGTAGTCTGGGGTGCCGACGACCCCAGCCCCGCCCACGCCGGCCGCGCCGCCGCGCTGCTTGAAGCCGCAGGCATCACTGTCCACCGCCACATCCTGGAAGAAGAGTGTCGGCAAATGATCGCTGGTTTCTCCTCGGCCTTGGCGCGCAGCCGCCCATGGATGATTGCCAAATGGGCAATGTCGCTCGACGGCCGTCTCACCCGCCCGCCAGGAGAAGGCCCGTGGCTCAGCTCCCCGGAAAGCCTCGCCGATGTGCAAAATTTCCGCAGCGAATGCGACGCCATCCTCACCAGCGCCGCCACCATCGCCCGCGACAATCCACACCTCACGCTCCGCCACCCCCATCCCCACGCGCCACCCCACCTGCCCAAAGCCCCCCTGCGCCGGATCATCGTCAGCCGCGGACATACCCCCCTGCCTGCCGACGCCCGCGTATTCACCGACGAACACGCCTCGCGCACCTTGGTCGCCCGACTCGGGAACGGCCCCGCCATTCCCGTGCCGTCCCCTGTCACCTCACTCGCGTTTCCCGACTGGCCGAGCCTGCTCCAGCACCTAGCGGATGAATTAGACATCCACCGCCTCTGCGTCGAGAGCGGCGGACGCCTCATGGGCTCGCTCCTCGACCAGGGTCTCCTCGACGAAGCCCGAATTTACCTCTGTCCTCTGGTCTGCGGCGGCGGCGTGCCGGCCACCGGCGGGCTGGGCTTTCCCACACCCGCACTCTCCCCGCGCATCAGCCCGTTTCACGTCACCCCGCTCGGCCCCGACCTCCGCATCGACGGCCCCATCCAACCCTCGCCCAAAGCCCCACCCCCGCCACCTCCCACCCTCCGCCCCGCCATCTTTTTCGACCGCGACGGCGTCGTCAACGACCCGGGCCCCCACTACTACGTCACCCGCTGGGAGGACTTCCGCTTCCAGCCCGGCATCGAAACCCTGCTCCGCCGATGCCGCGACCGCGGATACGCCCTTGTCCTCGTCACCAGCCAGCGCGGCGTCGGCAAAAAACAAATGTCCGCCGCCGCCCTCGACCACATCCACGCGCAAATGCAGGAACACCTCGCTAAGCACGGCGTCGCCTTCGAAAGAATCGATGCCTACACCAGTGCCGAGGCCGACGGCCCGGGAGCCAAACCCTCGCCACAAATGATCCTCCACGCCGCCGACGCCCTGCACCTCGACCTCGCCTCCTCGTGGGTCATCGGCGACTCCCCGCGCGACATCGAAATGGGCCACCGCGCCGGCTGCCGCACGCTCAAAATCGGCACCCCCCTGCCCGACAAACACCCCCCCGCCAACCTCTTCGCCCCCGACCTCGCCGCCATCCCCGCCACCTGGCCACCGAGGTAAAAATAAGTTGAGAGTTCGGAGTTCGGAGTTGGGAATTCAGAGGCGGGACAACTCGAAACCAGGTTTGGCATCGAAATCGACTTCGAAACCGGGATCGAAATCGAAATCGAACTGTAGGACCGCTGGCCACAGCGGTCACGTGAATGATTACGCGAATGGGAGAGACGGAATGGCCCTCTCATTCTCTCCTCATTCACACCCCCCTCAAGAGTGAAGGGGGGCTCCCCATCTGCTCCAAGGGGCGGGTGGGCTTGTCACGGCCTATCCATTGCCAGCTCACGGGCTGCATCGCTCCGCAGGAAGGCGACCGGTGATCGCCTCCACCTCGGCGTGCTCACTCGCCTTGCTGTCGCGTTAGTCTTTCCCGTGTTGGCAAGCAAATGAGACCGAACTGTAGGACCGCTGGCCGCAGCGGTCGGGCGAATGAGGAAGCAAATGGAGGCGCGGCGTGTGGGTCGGTGGGTCGGTGGGTCGGTGGGTCGGCGGTTGAAACGGCAAATCGGCAAATAGGGAGCCCCCCTCACTTTTGAGGGGGGTGAGAATGAGACGGAGAATGAGAATGTCGTTCCGTCTCCGCCATTCGCCTGCTCATTCTCATGCCAAGGGGCACCTTGGCGTGCCCAGGAGGGGCAACCGCCCTCAAGCGCCAGGGCATCTCGACCAAGGAGGGGCGATCCATCATCGCCCGAGGATGAGGAAGCAAATGACCAAGCGCGAAGCACTCCCCTCATTTTCCTCTTCATCAGCATCGACCAGGGTGAATACCCATTTGCCTTCTCCGGCGCTGTCTCGCTTCGCGGGAAGGCGACCGATGATCGCCTCCACGGTGGGGCGCACACACGCGTTCCTATCGCGGTAGCGCCTTGGAGCGCGGTTGTCCTCAACCCAACCGCTTTGGGGGTGGCGTGGGTAGCCGTCATTGCCTCCCTCATTCCCTCACGCGCATTGAACCGCCCCTACTTGAACAATCCGCCCGGCCTTGCAAGAGCATGCAGTGGCACGGCTTCCACAGCGTCCGCCCCCGTTTCCGAGAGGTCAAAACCGCCAGTCTCAGGGGGCAGGGGGGTGCCGAGCAACAGCCGGTCAACCAGCAACGTTCAGAGGACGGAGGGCGTGGCCGATGGAGATCGGGATCGGGTGCTCGCTGGGCGGGAATGGGGGCAGATGCCGAGTATACTACCCCGGCGTGGACCCTGCGTCGATTTCTGCGAGGCAGGCAGCGACGGTCGGGAGGTTCGCGGGGTCGAGCCAGGAGCGGTGGAGGTGGAAGCCGGGCACTTCGGTGGCGCGGATGATTTCCTCGTCCTCGCCGAAGGCGGTGAGCAGTTCGCCGTCGCGGCGGTAGAAGCGGTGGTCGAGTGTTTCGGGGTCGAGCACCCAGTATTCGTTGACGCCGTGTTCTTCGTAGGCGGCGAATTTCGGCCCGACATCGCGATCGGCTGTGCGCGGGCTGAGCACTTCGACGACCAGCGCGGGTGCAAATGGGATGTGGGTGGCGGGAAGATCGGCAAGGCGGTCGGTCGGGACGAAGGCCAGATCGGGCATGAAAACGTTGCGCGAGCTGAGGCGCACGGCGACCACTTCGCGATACAGTCGGCCAAGCCGAAGTTTCTCGATGTGAGCGGCTAGCAGGCGGTCCAGAAAATTGGTAAGATCGGCGTGGCGGAGGCTGACAGGGGAATGCATGGCTTTTTCGCCGTCGATGAGATCGGCATGGACGCCGGGATCGAGCCAGTCGAGAAAGTCCTCCGCCGTCCACAATTCACGGCGGATGGTTTTTGACTCGGAAACCAGAGTGGGCATGGGTCAGAGTTACTCCATCGAAGGCGGGAATGCAAGGCAATCGAAGCTGAATCGGGATCGAACTGTAAGACCGCTGGCCGCAGCGGTCATGCGAATGAGAACGCGAATGAAAAAGCCGCTCCCCGCACCACCGCATTCGCCGGCCAATGACCAGTGACTGCACCCCCTCACTTCCCCCCCGGCGTCGGCTCCTCTTCGTCGGTTCCGCTGCTCTTCCCTGCCGCTTCCTCCTCATCCGCCGGATCGACAAAATGAAGGTGTTCGAGCGGGCGCACGAGGCGTCCGGGCAATGGCCTGACCCGCTCCAGCACGTTGTGATCCAGCTCCGGCGATGTCTCATATCCGCGGAACATCATTTCCAGCTTCGCGTCGATGTTATCGACAAAATGCAGAAGCATCGCCTCGGGCGTGCGCGG
>SLCJ01000283.1 GCA_007125835.1 Verrucomicrobiales bacterium
AGGCCGCCCGCTCACTGACCGCCAGCCTTTTGCCGGGGGCCGCCCTTGCGCGCCACCACGCGGCCGCCCTCCTCGATGGCCAGCAAGCTCTCCCGCTCAAGCGAGCCCTCCCGGCCACGCACCCACTCGGCAATGAATGCGGTGATGAAAAAAAGAGCGAGCAACATGCTGAAGAGAACCGTAAGCGTAAGGACGTTCATTTTCTGGGGGGTTCCGGGGGATTAGGGTTGGGGAAGTTTCCCGGGAAGCTCGACAATGATAAACCATCCCTCCCTCCAATTTCTCCGCGAATCTTCCAAAAAACCCCGCACATTTTCCACTATGACAGCCAATTCCCTGTTTTCCGAAGCCGATCTCGATGCCGATGCGCCCCTCGTCCTCAACGGCGACCCCCGCCCCGTGCGCCTCGCTGTGATCGGCAAACCGGTGTCCCACTCGCTCTCCCCGCGCATGCACCAGGCCGTGCTCGACCGCCTCGGCAAGGACACCCGCTACGTGGCCATCAGCGTCGAGCCCGGCCGTGTCGCCAAATGCCTCTCCCGCATGGCCAAAGCTGGCTTCATCGGCTGCAACGTCACCGTCCCCCACAAGCATGAGGCCTTCGATGCCTGCGACGAACACAGCGACGCCGCCAGCACTTTCGGCGTCGTCAACACCATCCGCTTCCGCGACGACGGCACCATCTTCGGCGACAACACCGACGGGGCCGGACTTGAAGCCGCCGTGGGCGAGGCTTTCAACCTACGCTTTTCATCCGCACGCATCGCCATTGTCGGAGCCGGAGGCGGAGCCGGACGCGCCGCCGCCCTACAAGCCGCCCGCTCCCGCGCCACCTCGCTGCTCCTGATCAACCGAACCACCTCCAAACTCCGCGAACTCACCGACAAGATCACCGCCCTCTCCCCCGGCACCACCGTCGATACCGTGCCCCTCGACGACTGCGAGGGCCTGCGCAGCGCCTTCGCCAGCTGCGACGTGCTGATCAACGCCACCTCCGTCGGCCTCAAGCCGGACGACCCGCCCCCCATACCCGCCGCTTGCCTCCACCCCAAGCTGGCCGTCTTCGACATGATCTACAATCCCGCTGAAACCCCGCTCATGCGCGCAGCCCGGGAAATCGGAGCCCCCGCAGCCAACGGACTCGGTATGCTCATCCACCAAGGAGCCCTGGCCTTCGCCTCCTGGTTCCCCGGCACCCCGCACGCCGCCCCCACCATGCGCCGCGAGCTGATGGATTGATTTCCCCCATCAAATCCCCTGTAGCCGCGTCTCTATGAGCCCCCGGCTTCTCCCGGAATAAAGAACTCCACCATTCAGGGTAAACTCCACCCGCCAGACCAGACACGTCCGGCAGCCGCTCCTACAGCAAAGCCCCATCGAATTCAATCTCCAGACCTTCTCCCGCACTCAATGTCAACTCCCGGGCCTCGTCGCCGACCCGGATCACCACCGTCTCCGCGCGCCCGGGAACAATTCGCAACATCACCGGCCCGCCCTCGCTCCAGGAGAGGCCGACCTCATGCCCGCCCCTGGCTCGAAGGCCCTCAATCCGGCCCTCGCTCCACGCAGAAGGAAGCGCAGGCAACAAATGCAGCACACGCCGTCCCTCGGAATCCATCGCCTGGCATTGCAAAAGCATCTCCGCCACCGCCGAGGTGCCGCCGAAATTGCCATCAATCTGAAACGGAGGATGCAAACAAAACATATTCGGAGCCCCTCGCCCGATCAGCATCCGATACAGCCTGTGGGCTCGGTCGCCATCACCCAAACGCGCCCAAAAACACGACTTCCACGCCATCGACCACCCCGTCGACGCATCGCCTCGTGCCTCCAGCGTGGCGCGTGCGCCCTCAAACCATTCCGGCGTGCCACGATGAATTTCGTGCCCGGGATGAAGTCCCCAAAGGTGCGAAACATGCCGGTGACGCGGGTCCGCCTCTCGAAACTCACGTATCCACTCAAGTATTCTGCCATCCGAACCAACCCGCGTCGGTGCCAGGCGGCTCCGGGTTTCCTCAATCCTTTCCACCAATTCCTCATCTCCTACGGTGAGACGGATCGCCTCGGCCGTATTCGCAAAAAGGTCCCGCAGAATCTGCATATCATACGTCGCCCCATAGGTAATCGACGTGCGCTGGTCCTCACCCGTTTCCGGGTGCGCCAGAATGTATGCGTTTTCCGGCGAATTGGAGGGAGCTGTCACCAGATGGCCGGTGCTCGGGTCCTCCACCAGCGTGGCCATGAAAAACTCCGATGCGCCAACAAGAATCCACAAGTGCTCCCAGAGAAAATCAAGGTCGCCGGTGAACTCATAGTGCTTCCAGATGTGCTGGCACAGCCACGCCCCGCAGGTCGGACCCGAGCCTGCCGATGCATTCGATGGAGCACTGTAGCCCCATGGGTTCTGGGTATGATGACAAAGCCAGCCTGGGGCATCATAGTAAGCACGTGCTGTGCGTTCACCCTGCCGCGCCGTAGTTTCAATCAGCCGAAACAGGGGGCGGTGGCATTCGGACAGATTCGTCGCCTCCGCCGGCCAGTAATTCATCTGCAGATTGATGTTGCTATGGAAATCCCCATTCCAAGGCGTGCGGATTTCCTCCGCCCAAATCCCTTGAAGGTTGGCGGGCAGCAGCGAATCCTCCCTCGACGAGGAAACCAGCAAATGCCGCCCAAACTGAAAATACAACGCATCGAGGGATGGATCCGATTCACCCTGCGCACGCCTAACCCGTTCTGGCAACGGCAGGTCCGCCGACTCGCCCGCAGGCAGCTCAATCTGGCAGCGCTCCATCAGCGCCCGGTGATCCGCCTCCGCCTCAGCAAAAAGCTGGTCCACAGGCACCTCTCGCGCCTCCGCCAAGCGCCTCACCAATGTCGCCTCCCATCCACCGGCATCGCCCAGACTGCTGCCACCGGAAACCAAAACCAGCACTCGATCAGCCCCCTTCACCCTGATGCCCTCATCGCTGCGCACCACCTCGCCGCCATCCGCAACCACATCCATCAAAGCCGCAAAGCGCACGCCCTCGCCGCCCGGCCAGTCGAAGGTAAGCTGCCCCTCCAGGCGGAACCCGTCCTCTGTCTGGCGAATCGACGCCTGCGCGGGACGCGCCAAGGTCGCCAGAAACGACAACCCGCCCTCCTGATCCGAAGTCAACTCAAGCGCAAGCACCTCGGCCGGCTTCGACACGACCAACCGCCGCCCGAATGTGGTGCCGCCCCGCAGGAACTGCGTCGTCACCCGGCCGCTCATCACATCCAGCTCTCGGCGGTAATCACTCACCGGCGCGGCCTCATCGCCGTCGAACGCGACAATCAGATCGCCCAAGGTCTGGTAGCAGCCGAACTGCGACGGCTCAAAGCGTTTCGTCTCGCGATTCCACACGAAATTCCGTTCAACACGGGCGAAGGCCTCCGCCACCCGGTCCGCGAAAATCAGCTCGCGGATGTCCTCCAGATGCTCGTGGGCGTCCAACTGATTCCACTCATACTCGCCGCCGGACCACACACCCTCCTCGTTCAACGCCACCCGCAAAAGCTCCACACCCCCGAAATCCATCGCTCCGAGGCGGCCATTGCCCACCGGCAGCGAATGATGAAAATCAAAATGCCGGGCCTCGCGGGCCAAGGGAAAATCCGTTCCCCCCTCCTGAATAGGAACACGTGGCACATCCATACGCGGGGCCGGCTGGTCGAACCACATCACCCACGGCGACTCCGGTGCCTGCGCAGCCCGGACCTGTCCCGCCATCGCCAACGCGCAGGACGCACCCCAGGCGGCGCAAAACAAGACTTCAACGCATTTCATTTTCCCAACTTGCATGGATGCGATACGCCGTGAACAAAGGAGAATCTTTCATCGGCTAGCAAAACAAAGAAAATAAGCAAAGAATGAACTAAGACACCCATATTAATTTAACTTGCGGTGACCGCATCCCCTGCAATTCTCCTGCGCTTCTGCCGCCTCAATCCCACGCCGAATTCGATCTTCACCCCTCTCATGCCGCCGATGCCCTCTCCTGGCACAAAAACACCCCATTCCGGCCACAAGAAATCATCCGCATTCCAAACCTGCCTTCTGTCTTCGTCGGTTTCTCAAATGATGAACCGTTTGGAACGGCCGCGCTGCTCTACACCTCGGCAGCCCGCCGCCGCCCGGACCCCCAAAACCACTGCTGCCCCGCAGCTCGCGCCGCAGCCGCCAGGCTTGCCGCGCTTCCTGCCACACGCCAATAAAGTCGCCCATACCCGCTCATCACCCGCTCCCACTCCTCCAACTCGACACGCATCCCTTCCAGCACTGGCAAAGCTTCAGCCCCCAAAGCCCCCTTCTTATCCCCCCGCACACAGCGCCCCGAGGCCTCAACCAGTTTCAAATACTCCTCCTCCCCCATCTTCCACGCCAGATTCTCTCCCTGCCGCACCTGCCGTTTGCCTTCCACCATCTCCTCCACCCTGCACACCCCGCCCAATTTCACCTTTTCAATCGAGGTCAGCCACTCATCCCGAATGCTCGCCTCACGTGCCGCCTCCAACTCCTCACGCTGCTTCTCATTGGGCCGTCGCGGCGATTTCGCCACCTTCTCCCGCCCCACACGCGCACACACCCGATCCTGCACGCTGGTGAAATCACTCTCCGCCAGGCCATCTGCAATCCCCGCCCGCACCGGATTCAAGTCCACGTAAACCATGCACGCCAACAAAGCCTGC
>SLCJ01000296.1 GCA_007125835.1 Verrucomicrobiales bacterium
TCCTCCGAAAGATCATCGAAACTGGTGAACTTCGGCTTGCGCTGCTCCTTGGGCCAGGGCGTGATCAGCATGCTGATGTTGCGCCCGGCCTTGCGTGGCGGCGCGTCGGGGTGGCCCATCGTCTTGAAATCGGCTATGATCTGATTGGCCAGATCAATGCCCAGTTCGGGGTGCGCCATCTGGCGCCCCTTGAACATGATCTGGATCCGCACCTTGTGGCCGTCGCCAAGAAATCGTTCGCCACGAGCCATCTTGATGTTGTAATCGTGGGGATCAATGCCAACACGAAACTTCACCTCCTTGAGCTTGCCACCCTTGTTCACCTGGTGCTTCTTCTGCTTGGCCTGCTCATACTTCCACTTCCCATAATCACAAATCCGACAAACAGGAGGACTCGCATTGGCGGCTACCTCCACAAGATCAAGGCCCATCGACTTGGCCTTGCGCACGGCGTCGGCGGGATGCATCACCCCGAGTTGCTGGTTGGTCGTGCCATCGATTACCCGCACGCGGGGCGCGCGGATACGTTCGTTCACACGGGTTTGATCGCCGCGCGTCGGGCGGCGAAACGGTTTCTTGGGGCGACTCGGGCTTATGGCTCTCTCCTGGTTGGTTTTTGTGGGGGGCGGTGCCCTGTGGGCACGCGGTCACGCGCACCCGGATCGGGCTCGCGAAAAGCGTCGGTCCGGCTCGTCAGATTAACAAACATAGTATGCCGGAACAAAACGGCGGACACCAGACAAGAGGCCCTGCAACAGGGCACCGCGGCGGCCGTTTTCAATACATTGGGCGGAAATTTCGCTCACTGATTGAATCTTTAGCGATTTCCGGGGGCAATGGCAAGCCAAAAATCGAAAAAAGAACACATCCCCCCGCCCCAACGCCCAAATAGCCACCCCCCTCATCGACGACGACCATCGATTTCCCCGCGCAGCATGGCGACAAATTCCTCCAGCTTCGGGCTGCCACAGTCGCCGCGCCGCGAGTGCCGCACCGCCACCGTTCCCTCCTCCTCCTCGCGAGGCCCCAGCACCAGCATGTAGGGCGTGCGGTCGATCTGGGCACGCCGGATCTTCGCTCCAATCTTGTCCGCCGTCGCATCAAGCGCCACCCGAACGCCCGCCTCGGCAAGCGCCGCACGAACCCTCCCGGCATAGTCCGCCGTTTTGTCGGAAACCGGCAGCACCCGCACCTGTTCCGGAGCCAGCCACACCGGAAAATGCCCCGCGAAATGCTCGATCAACAGACCCGCAAAGCGCTCCATCGAACCAAAAGGCGCGCGGTGGATCATCACCGGACGGTGTGGCTGGTTGTCGGATCCCACATATTGCAGGTCAAAACGCTCCGGCAGGTTGTAGTCAACCTGCACCGTGCCCAACTGCCACTCACGGCCAATCACATCTTTGACCACAAAGTCGATCTTTGGCCCGTAAAAGGCCGCCTCGCCAAGCTCTTCGGTATACTCCACACCCAACCCGCTCACCGCATCTCGCAACGCCGCCTCCGCCTTGTCCCAGTTGGCGGGGTCACCCACATACTTGTCCGAGGCCGGATCACGCAGCGAGAGCCGCACCCGGTAATCTTCCATTCCAAGGGTGCCAAGGATCACTTTGACCAAATCCAGACAGCCGCGAATCTCTTCGGCCACCTGATCCTGAGTGCAGAAGATGTGCGCGTCGTCCTGGGTGAATCCGCGCACCCGCGTCATCCCCCCAAGCTCACCACTCTGCTCCCATCGATACACCGTGCCGAATTCCGCAAGGCGCACCGGCAAATCGCGATAACTGTGATGCCCGCTGGCAAAAATCCGGATGTGGTGCGGGCAATTCATCGGCTTCAGAAGGAAGCCATCCACCCGACCACCCTCCAAACGGTTGTTCAGCTCCGCACAGGAGCAGCCTTCGTCGGCGAGGGCCTTAAGAGCCTCTCTCGTGACCACAGGCGGATACTGGCTCTCCTGATAGTAAGGATAGTGCCCCGAGGTCTGATACAATCCAAGGCGCCCGATGTGCGGAGTAAATACCTGCGAATACCCCTGGCGGTCCAGCTCCTCCGTGATGAACTCCTGAAGCTCGCGCCGAATCACCGCTCCCTTGGGCTTCCACAACACCAATCCCTGGCCCACCGCCTCGTCGATCTGAAACAAATCCATCTCCCGCCCAATCCGCCGGTGGTCCCGCCGCTTCGCCTCCTCAAGCTTCTCCAGGTGCTCCCGCAAAGCCGTGCTATTCTTGAAACATGTCCCGTAAACCCGCTGCAGACTCTCCCGCGACGAATCACCCTTGAAATAGGCAGCCGCCACCGAGAGCAGCTTGAAAGCCTTGCAGTTGCCCGTGCGGCCCACATGCGGGCCCGCACACAAATCCGCGAAATCGCCATTGTAAAACAAACTGATCTCCTCGCCCTCCGGGATGTCATCAAGCATCTCCAGCTTGAAACGCGAAGGCTCGCCCCTCTCCGACAAAGCACCCAACCTGCCCGATCGAGCTAGCTCCGCCGCCGCCTCACGGCTCACCACCTCCTTGCGGAAAGGCTCGTTGGCTTTCACAACCCGGCGCATCTCCGCCTCGATCTTCTCAAAATCCTCTGGAGTGATCGCATGATCAAGAGCGATGTCGTAGTAGAACCCGTTCTCCACCGGCGGCCCCCCGGCCAACTGCGCCTGCGGCCATAGACGCAATATCGCCGTCGCCATCACATGCGCGCAGGAATGACGCAGACGCGACAGGTCGTCCATCTGTTCGCGCTGCTCTAATGATTTTCGTTCGACTGACATGAGGAAAAATTCAGGGAAAAACCGGAGAGAAAGGGCTGCATCCAAGTGCGCGGGGCTCAGTCATTTCTGCGGAGGCTCTCGTCCAAATGCGGAAGAACCTGGGCCACGCGATCACGCATCTCCTTGCCCGGCCGGAACTTCACCACAGCACGCGGCGGAATCCGCACCTCCGAACCCTTGACCTTCGGGTTCCGGCCCACCTTGGCCTCCGTCCTTCGGATGCCAAACACTCCGAAATTGCGCAGCACGACCTGGTCGCCGGCTGCAAGACTCGCCGTGATGTGATCCAACGTCTCCTGCACAATCGCCTGCACCTGCTCCTGGGTGTATTTCTCCATCTTGTCCGTGACATGACGGACGATATCGCGCTTGGTGACAGTTTTCATGGTGCTGGGTCGAAAGGGGTGAACAGGGCGGTAAACTCTGTAGCGCCATCCCTCAGAGAGTCAACCGCGAAGCGTTGCGAAAATGCATCTTCGCGACATTCGGCAGCACCCCCTCGCCACTGCGCCTCACCAACTCCCGCGCCGCAGCCGTGGCCTGCGCACCCCCGCCCTTCGGCAGCAAAATCGCATGGTCCGTCGAGGCCCGGTCAAGCCAGTCGACAAACGCCGCACGCGCCAGCACCGAAGCCGCCGCCACCGCGATGTCACTCTCCGCCTTGGTTCGCTGCTCAAGCACCAAACCCCGCCCCCTCTCCATCAAGGCCGAGGCCACCACCCGCTTTTCCCGAGCAAACTGGTCGCTCACCGCACGCCGACAGTCAGGGCGACGCTCACACAAATTCTCAATCACCCGCGCATGCCCCCACGCAAGGAGACGATTCAAATTACGAAATTTCTCATACAACTCATTGTAGCGCGCAGGAGCAATGACCACCACATCGGTCTCAACCCCAGGACAAGCACGAACGCTACGCGCCAGGTCTCTCACACGCCTGTCCGAACCAATGCTCTTGCTGTCGGCTACCCCCGCATCCAGCAAAACACGGGCCGACTCCGCATCCGTATAAGCCCCCGCAATTACCAGCGGGCCAAAAAAATCACCCTTGCCGCTCTCGTCAATCCCGAAATGCGGTTCAAACATCTCCGGATCCAGAACATCCTCATACCCCATCCGCGCCTCTCCCAGAATTTCGGGCTCAATCACAAATTCCACAAACTCATCCGCGCCCTTGCCCTGAATGACCGCCTTTGGCCCCTTCTCATACACCACCACGCTCACCCCGGGACGCGCGCCACCGAATACGGCATACGGCACGTCCCGGAACTCGAAGCCGGACGACTCCATGCGGGCGCGCAAGGCATCCACCTGTGCGGCGCTCAATGCGATAGTATGACTTGATGGCATGCGCCGCGCGGAAAAACACTCAGGCCAGCGCCATCAGCTTGCTCTTGAGCGCATCCTTCTGCGTGCCCGCTCCAACCACCGTGTCGCGAACCTGTCCATCCTTGAAGAAGAGAAGCATGGGAATCGACTGCACATTGTACTTCGCGGCAAGCGCGCGATTCTCATCCACATTCACCTTCACCACCTTGGCCGCACCGGCGGTCTCCGCCGCAAGTTGATCCAACATTGGCGAAATCATGCGGCAGGGCCCGCACCATTCAGCCCAGAAATCAACAAGCACGGGCACATCCGCCTGCTCCACTTCGCTGGCGAAATTCGCCTCCGTTCCATTCACAGTATTTTCGTTGGCCATAAGGCCCCAATCATCGGCGGTTTCCCCCAACTCGTCAAGTCCCGCCCAATCATAAAATGAGCCGACTGTCATTCGCTCGAAACCCGCATCATCCACCATCACCACCCCGGCGACACAACCTCCTTCTGCAAATCCCTCAAACTGTGCAGCCCCTGCCACTGCCCGTAGCGCATCGGCACCCCTTTGCCAACCCGCACATCCCCACCCCGCCCTGCGCCAGCGCCAGCCCCCGCA
>SLCJ01000223.1 GCA_007125835.1 Verrucomicrobiales bacterium
ACGCGCAGGGTAACCCACGAGCCGGGATAGACAAGGGATCGGACACGTCGCGGGGGGGCGATATTTCCGGTCAATCGATTTGGCCAAAGGAGGGGATTCGGCTTTGTTTTCCCGAGTGTCGGTGGGGCGGATCAGCCTGGCCCGCTGACAGGTTGCCACTCTGCCCCACAGTTGTTTTGGCGTTGAAACCGCTGGCTGTTCCACGGAAAGTGCGGGATGAATGATTTGCCGATTTCAAAGGTTGCGACCCGCTGGCTGATTGCCCTGGCCTGCCCTCTGCTCTGGCAGGGTGTGGCGCTCGGAGATGGTGGTTTTCTTTCGCCTGAGTTGCAGGAATGGCTTGGGCTTCCGGCGGCGGAACGGGCTGAGCTTCCGGCTGATCTGGACCGCAGGTTTGGTGATGCCGGGGAGGCGGAAGCCCACAGGGATGCACTCTGGGAGCACTATCGAAATGTGATACGGGCCCTGGGAAGGAATGCCCTGCTGCCCGCGCCCACGCCGATTGATGAATGGGACCGCGGGGCGGGCGCGCATGGTGCGGCGCGGCATGGTGATTGGGAGATGCCCTTTTTCTTTTTCTCGAAAGGTGAGAAGCCTGGCTCCGGGTGGCCGCTCTTTGTGGCTATGCATGGCGGCGGAGGCACCCCGGCCCGGCTTGACAGCCCGCATGGTTGGGAAGTAAACACGCGGGAGTGGATGACCCAGGGGGTGCTCGTCGAGCGTGTCTACCCGGAAGGTCTATACATCGTTCCGCGCATGCACAATGACAATGTCGGTCGCTGGTGGAAGGATGCGTGCCAAGTGATGGTTGAGGATCTGGTGCGGGCGGCGGTGTTGTTCCACGGTGTCGATTCCAACCGCGTGCATCTGATCGGCGTATCGGAGGGTGGCTACGCCGCCTTCCGCATGCCCGCCCACCAGCCCGACCGCTGGGCAGGAGCCGGGCCAATGGCCGCCGCAGAGCCCATCGAAAATGCCCCGCCTATCAATTTCCGCAACACCGCGTTGCGTGCTGACATCGGGGAACACGACACGCCCTTCGACCGCATCGGCCTAGCGCGCGCATTCTTTGAGAAAATAGAACGCCTGCGCACCGAATCGCCGCATGACTATGATTTTCACTTTGAAGTATACGAGGGTCGCGGCCACGGCATCCCCTACGACGGGGCCCCCAACTGGCTCGCCGACAAAACCCGCAACCCCTTTCCCGAGCGCATCTCATGGCAGGTGGATCGCCTCGACACCACCATCCATCGCACCAACCATTGGCTGGTATTGGAAGAAGAGCCCGCCGAGACGCCACTGCGGATCGAGGCCACACGCGCCGCTGGCGAGATCGGGATGACGGTCGTCGGCCCGGACGGAGAGCCCGCCACAGGACTCCGGCTGCGCGTGCTCCTCGACGCCGCCTCGGCCTCAAACCTGCGGGAGATCCGGATCAACGGACAGGTGGTGCACGAGGGCGCGCTGCCGCTCACCACCGGTGCGCAGATTCGCTCGCTGCTGCTGCGCGAGGATCCCGACCATGTCTTCCCCGCTGACGTGGTCGTCCGCGTGCCTTGATTGTGCTTCTCATCTCGCCGGGCCACCCAATAAAGCGCCAGAAGTCAGGACTCCAGGAAACAACCGCGCCAGGATCGCAGTATAAATTTTTACCAGGAAATTTTTAATTGCTGGGCAGTCCGGTGCGTGCCGACACCCACCCGGGAACGCCGATGTCCTTGGCGGCACAACGAATGCGAGGGAAGCCAAAAATTTTACCAGGTTTTTTTTGGTTGATCACCGGTCGCCTCTTCCGCGAAGCGGGAAAGTAGATTTTCGCTTACCGCTTACTCCTCGGGAGCTGGCGTGGGATCGCTGGGCAGGAACAAGGTAAGGCGCTGCCATTCGAGGTCTTCCGGTGATGGCGTGCCCTCACCCGTGTGGCGCGTGAGCACGATGTCCGCCTCGGCATCGAATCCGACCGTCACTGGATGCGACACCAGATGGTGGATGGCACCCGTGCTGTCGGCGTGCACGGAAAACGCGACATGATAGACCGCGCCCGCTTCAAAGGCGATGCTGTCCAGAGGATTGGGCGATTCCATGGAGCGGGTCAGGCGCACTCGCCAAGCGCCATCGCGGTGCGCGCCCTCAGCACGAATCGCCCCGCGACTGCCCTCAGGCTCACGCAGCAGGCGGTGTGGCAGGGCTTCGCCCTCCTGCCAATCGTGATCCGGGTCGAAGGGAATCGCAAAATCCTCGGCGAGGAAATACAGGTCCTCCTGCCCGTATTCCCTGGCGAGCAGCTTCTCGAGTCGCAGCGCTCGTTTCCCCGTTTGCTCTGGATCGAACATCATCAAAGGCAGGCCCGCATCGGAATCGAAGTTCGTGGAATAGGCGGAGCGGCCCTCCGAGCTGTGGCGGTAGTCGAGCACGTAGCCATTGTCGGCGAATCCAACGGGATTGCCGCGATGCGCACGCCACTGCCACAGATCGAGGAAATGGCCCTGCGCGCGCAATTCGTCCAGTTCGACCTGCGACCGCACGGCGGCCCACAGGGGTGTGTCGGGCCGTTCCTCACGCGATTCGGCGATGAATTTGCGGACGTCGGATTCACCCAGCTCGCCGCCCAAATGGGGATGCCTGCGCACATCCTCCGCGGCCGCCGCGCTGCGTGTCGCGCGCATGCCCTCGTGAACGGCCACATAGCCGCCAAGCGTGGCAAAATTCTCCACCAACCCATCGTCCCATAGGATCGAAATGCGATCCTCGTAGAATCCATCGCGATCCGGCCCGTCAGCTCCGGATCCTCTGCGGACCCATTCTCCGCCCTCGAATACCAGAACCTGGTGATACCACGAAGGGTTGGTGGTAGGGTGGCGGAGGAACAATGTCATCTCCTCATTGTCAAAAAAACCGGCCACTTCGAGCACGGGAGTCTCCTGCGTCCCTCCCTGCTCTCCGCCTGCGGGATCGAGCGTGGGATGCGGCTCGACAGGCTGCCGCGAGCAGGAGACCAGTGCAGCCTGTGCAAACAAGAGAATTAAAACCAGACCCCGGGTGATCAAACGCAAATCGGAAGAACGCATCGCAAAGAGTATCACGCCGTGCGGCGACATCAAGGCGCCATGGCCATGCCTCATCACCCGCAAAGCGGCTGTTGATACCGCGCTTCACAACCCTTATTGCAAAATGCTTGCGTTTTTCCAAATTGCGGATATACTTTGGGAATGAAAATGCTACGAAACGGATTGGCGGCGCTGTCGGCGTTGGTTTTGGGTGTGGTTCCCGGCATGGGCGGCGAGCCGCTGGTGGTGGCGGCGACGCATCCTTTGATGGCGGAATTGGCGCACGAGGTGGGAGGGGACCATGTGGAAGTGATTGATTTGATGGAGGCCGGGGCGGATGTGCACCACTGGGAGCCAAGGCCCTCTGATCTGCGGCAGATTCAACGCTCTGATTTGATCCTGGCGGCAGGAAAGGGATTGGAAATTTATCTGCCGCGGCTGCGGGATTCGCTTGCGGGTACGGTGCGCATTGCCGATGTGGGCGAAACGATCCCCTCGCTGCGGATCGGGCACGACGCGGTATTCGTGTGCTGTCCGCATCACGCTCCGGGATCGATCGATCCGCACTGGTGGCAGAGTATCGACAACATGAAGCGGGCGGCCCGCATTGTTGCCGATGAGTTGGCTGAGGACAGGCCTGACGCGGCCGATGAGTTCCGGAGTCGGGCGGCGGACTATGTAAACCGTTTGGACGAATTGAAGTCGTGGGCGCGGATCGAGCTGGCCAAGGTGCCGCGCGCGCGGCGGAAACTCGTGACGGCGCACAATGCTTTCGCGTATTTTGCCCATGAATTTGGCTATGAGGTGATTGCGGTGGCGGGTTTGTCGCGGGAGCAGAGCAACGCACCACAGGACCTTGCGCGGACAATCGAAACCATTCGCCGGACACGTGTGCCGGCTGTGTTTCCGGAAAAGGGAATGAGCGCCAGGCAGATTGAATCGCTGGCTGCGGAGACGGGGGTGGTGATCGCGCCGCCCTTGGTAGCGGATGGCACGGCGGATGCTCCGCTGGACAGCTTCGAGGCAATGACGCGCCACAATGTGGAAACCATCGTGGCGGCACTGGCCAATTAAAAGCTGACTCAGGAGATTCGCGAGAAGGACGATCGGGGGCAGCAAAGTCGCCGCATAATCAATGCGGATTGATAGGGAGCGGAGGAGAAATGGAGTTGACCCTTCGTCAGTTGCGGCAGACGGTTGGCGATGATTCCATCTTTTCATTTCGTGTTCGGGAGCGCTCTCCGCCTGCTCGGCGGCGCACTTTTCCTCGGGGGGACGGCCGCCATGGCTGGAAGCCATGCTGACTTGCCGCCGGTTTCCGAAGAGGCTCACACCACTGCCTGGGAGCGCCTGAATGCCTGGAATATCGGTGGCGTGTTGTTTCCCCGGCTCGATATCGTGGGTGTCGGTGGGTGGACCGACGGCGAGGCCCGTGCGCTGGCCACCGGCGAGCACGATCCGTCGCGCCAGGCCTTTTCCGCGCAGGCGATCGAACCGGCCGTGTCGCTGCGCACCGAGCGGGTGGATGGATTTGCCAATGCAATTTTGTTTCAGGATGCAGGCGGCGACTGGGAGGCCGAGTGGGAGGAGGCGTTTTTGAAATTTCGCGGGCCGGCGGGGCTGGAGCTGAAAGGCGGCCAAT
>SLCJ01000206.1 GCA_007125835.1 Verrucomicrobiales bacterium
AAGCCGAAGCCGAAGCCGAAGCCGAAGCCGAAGCCGAAGCCGATGCCGAAGCCGATGCCGATGCCGATGCCGAAGCCGATGCCGATGCCGATGCCGATGCCGAAGCCGAAGCCGATGCCGAAGCCGAAGCCGATGCCGATGCCGATGCCGATGCCGATGCCGAAGCCGATGCCGATGCCGATGCCGATGCCGGCGACGAGGGTCAGCCCAAGGAACCGGGATTGCTGCGGCAGCGGCTCGAGCACCTGGCAGCCCGCCTCGATGCCGAGGTCGGCGTCCGCAGTGCCGTGATATTCAATCACAAGGGCCTTGCCCTCCACACCATCAACGATCCCGACCCGGGTCTCCTCGCCACCATGCGCGACCTCGCCGCCGTCTTCTTCCCGGTCGGAGAGAGACCCGCCAACCGGCCGGACACCACTTCGCCTCCCATCCACACCGAGTGGAACGGTCGCCTGTTTGTCCTGCTGCCGGTGCCACACCGCTTCGGCACCCTGTTTCTCGCCGGCCAAGTCGGCGAACCCCTGCCTCCCGAATCCTGCCAAATCCTCGCCCACTCCGTCCGCCAGGCCGCCGGGATTTGATTCCGCTTGTTCGTCGTTGCGGGCAGCCAGTTGCGGGGAGCTCCGCCGCTTCGAAGGCGCATGCCAAAACCTTCCGGCTAACCACAATGACCTCCCGGTCCAACCTGAAACCTGAGCGCCGTCGTGAGCATTAGCGAACGCGGCCCTGCCGGCGCAGCCGCATGCCGCACAGACGAAGTCTAACTTGCCTGCAACTTGTAACTTGCAGCCGACCACCGAAACACCGATTTCCCCTCGCTCTTCCCCAATCCCGCCCTATCTTGCGCCCCACCTTTCCACTTCACTCGTCCCGCCATGTCCAACCCGACCCGCATCACCTTCCCTGAATTCGGCCCACCCCACCAAGTAGTCCGCCCCGAAGCATTCTCCCCCCGCCAGCCAGGCCCCGGCGAAGCCCTCGTCCGCATCGATGCCGCCCCGGTCAATCCCGCCGACCTCAATTTCATCGAAGGCACCTACGGCATCAAACCCGACCTCCCCGCCACCGCAGGTCTCGAAGGCACCGGCCTCGTCGAATCCATCGGCCCAGATGTCGCCTCGCTCCAACCCGGCAACCGCGTTCTGTTCCTCTCCTCGCCCGGCACCTGGGCCACCCATGCCACCTGCTCTGCCGACGACCTCCTCGTCCTCCCCTCGGAAATCGACCCCGTCCAAGCCGCCATGCTCAAGGTCAATCCCATGACCGCCCTCCGCATGATCGAGGATTTCGTCACCCTCAAACCCGGCGACTGGCTCATGCAAAACGCCGCCAATTCCGGCGTCGGCCAATACGTCATCCAACTCGCCGCCGCCAAAGGCATCAAAACCGTCAACCTCGTGCGCGACACCGCCTGCGCCCCTACCCTGGAAAAACTCGGTGCCGATCTCATCCTCGCGGACGACGACTCCGCCCGCGACCACCTCCCCGGCAACTGCAAACCCGCACTCGCCCTCAATGCCGTCGGCGGCGATTCCGCCACCCGCGTCATGGGCATGCTCGCCCCCGACGCCACACTCGTCACCTACGGAGCCATGAGCCGCAAGGCCCTCAAAGTGCCCAACAGCTTCCTCCTCTTCCGCAACCTCTCCCTCCAAGGCTTCTGGCTCACTCGCTGGACCCGCCAAACGTCCCGCGAGCAAATCCGCGAGGCCTACCAGCCCCTCGCGCAACTCATGGCACAGGGCCGCCTCTCCTCCACCGTCGCCGCCACCTACCCACTCGACCAAGCCGCCGCCGCTGTCGAACACGCCGCACGCGGCAGCCGCGGCGGAAAAATCACCCTCTCCTGCGCCTGAAATCCCAGAAATTCGCTTTGGAATACCTGAATTCCGGGAGTTACGTAAAGTAAAGATTTGCAAACCACCGGCCGCCTGCCGAATTTTTTTTCGCGCGCAACTCCCTCACCAATAGGACCTTGCGCATGCGTGTCAGGCGACTCCCGGCGCTTGCCGGAGAAAAAAGATTGCCTGATTTCCTCAAACACAATATCTTGTGGTTTGGGAAAATCACCCCCACAGCCTGATGTGCTTCACGCGAATCCACTCAGGCCTTGGGAACCGTAGTTTTCCAGCCAAGCTTTGGCCTTGCGCCCATGCCCACGGCTTTCCACCCCATCCATTTCCATACCAAATCCACCCTCTCTGATACCCCATGGCCACCACCACCGTCACCCTCGGCAACCGCACCTTCCTCCTCGACAAAACCAAAGCCGAAGAGGCCTTCGCCGCCAAAAAAGTCATCAACGGCCGCGACACCATGTTCTTCAACATCCTCCCGCTCAAATACCAGTGGGCCTATGATCTCTACAAGACCATGAAAAACAACCATTGGGAGCCCGAGGACATCACCATGCAAAAGGATGTCGAACAATGGCGCTCCGCCGACATCTCCGATGTCGAGCGCTGGATCATCAAAATGGGCATCGGCTACTTCTCCGCCGCCGAAGGCATCGTCGGCGACAACATCCTCCACGTCGTCCGCGAAGTCGTCACCGCACCGGAACTCAAACTCATCCTCGGCCGCCACGCCCACGAGGAAAACATCCACGCCGACAGCCTCGTCTACATGCTCTCCTCCCTCGGCCTAAACCCCCACGAATGCGAGGCCATGTTCGAAGACGTACCCACCATCAAGGAGAAAAACGCCTTCGTCGTCTCCAACTCCCGCGCCCTACGCCGCGATGTCGACCTCACCGACACCGCCAACAAACAAGCCCTCGCCAAAAACATCTTCATGTTCGGCCAGGTCATGGAAGGCACCCAATTCTACGGCCTCTTCGGCATGATCCTCTCCCTCTACCGCCAGAACAAATTCCCCGGCATCGGCACCATGTTCCGCTACACCCTGCGCGACGAATCCAATCACATCGAAGTCTTCCGCAACCTCCTCATGGACCTCGTCGACGAAAACCCCGACGTCTGGACCTCCGAATTCCGCGAAGACCTCCGCTCCACCATGCGCGAAGGCATCGAACTCGAAAAAGCCTTCATCCGCGACTGCCTGCCCGTCTCCGCCATCGGCCTCAATGCCGGCGAATTCGAACAATACATCGACTACATCGCCGACCGACGCCTCTCCTCCTGCGGCCTCGCCCCCCTCTCCCCCGGCACCGCCAACCCCTTCCCTTGGCTCGCCGAAATGATGGACATCAAAAAAGAAACCAACTTCTTCGAAGGCCGGGTGACGGAGTATCAGAAAGCGTCAGCGCTCTCAAATGTGGACGATGATGAGCTGTGAAGAAGTGATCAGTGAGCAGTGATCGGTGATCAGTGGAAGAGAGAAAAAACAACGCCATGAGTGAGATTGAAACATTTGAGGACCTCGAAGTCTGGAAGCGCGGATGCAACCTGGCCGTGGACGTCCATGTTGCACTTGCCGAGTCCAAAGACTTCGCCATGCGTGGCCAAATGGAGCGTTCTTCACTCTCTACCCCCTGCAATATCGCCGAAGGCTGCGAGCGCGACAGCACGCCCGACTTCATCAGATTCCTCCGCTATTCCAAAGGCTCCTGCGGCGAACTCCGCACCCAGCTCTACGTCTCCGAACGAGTCCGCCAACGCCTCGGCCAGCCCCCGCTCGAAAACTCCCGGGCCATGATCAAGGAAACCAAAAGCATCTCCAAAATGCTCCAAGCCCTCATCAACTCCCTCCTCCGCCGGCTCAAAAACCAAAAAGAAGAGTAACCCCGCACATCTCTTCCACTGATCATCTCTTCCACACCATCACCGACTCCCGCTTCGCCCCCAAACTCCGCGCATCATCTCCCACTGATCACTGATCACTCGGCACTTTCTCCGCACTCCCTTCCACTCCCAAACAACCCTCACGCTCCACCCTCACATCTCCCACTGATCACCGATCACTGATCACTCGGCACTTTCCCCGCTTCCTCACCAACGTTCCCCAACCAAAAAAATCATGCACCGCTCCATCAACCCCACCGAAGATCTCGTCTTAAAGCAAGTCATCACCAGCCGCTTCGAATCGGGCAACAGCGCCCCCACCCACGCCTGGCGCGACCTGCTCTCCAGCGACCAGCGCACCCCCATCGAAGGTATCATTGTCACCCGTGCCGGCACCGAAAGCCAATTCTCCCTCGAAGACGTCGCCGACGCCATCGGCGAATCCCTCGCCGACCTGCTCATCGCCCGCAGCGAGGACGAAACATCCATCTTCTCCGACGTAAACCGACAGTTCGTCTGCGACGTCGCGCGCTCTGTCGCTGCCTCGCTCACCCGCTCGCTCGAAGACGGCGGACGCCTCCGCCTCTCCGAGGGCGACCTCTACCTCCTCATCGAAAAAGCCCTGCTCGAAAACGACGCCTACGATGTTGCCAAATCCCTCGCCTTCCGCCGCGCCTTGGAGAAGAACGGCAGCCTCGACGACACCACCGGCCCGTCCACCCTCCCCGTCCGCCTCATCCGCCGCAATGGCAATGTCGTCCCCTGGTCCGAGACCAAAATCGAAATCGCCGTCCGCAAAGCCTTCCTCACCATCAAACAGGATCCCGACCCCGCCATCGATGTCGCGCGCGGTGTCACCGAGCGCGTTCGTCGCGGCGACCAATCCTTCATCCACATCGAAGACGTCCAGGACATGGTGCAGGAGGAACTCATGCGCCAGGGCC
>SLCJ01000407.1 GCA_007125835.1 Verrucomicrobiales bacterium
CTGGACCGGGTTTTCCGACGAACAACGCCACGCCTTTGTCCGCGCCCGCGGCCTCGACGCCCTCGACCGCCAAGCCCTGGAATGGATCGCCGCCGATCCCGAATCCCGATACCACTGGCCCGATCACTTCCCCCACACCGAAGCTGTGCTTGAACGCCTTCTCTGGACATTCGACCACTGCCTGTGGGAGCTAAGCCGCGTCGGAGCCACCGCCATCGACGACTTCACCCTGCAGGTGGACCTCGTTTCCCCCACACCATTCCTTCCATTTATTACCCGCCACTACACCTGGTTCCCGGTGCCCGAACACGTGATCATGGCACGCGGCCGCGGCGACACCAACCTCGAAAAAATGACCGACATCGGCTCGGATTGGACCCATGTCGAGCATTTCGTAGGCAATGGCCCCTTCGTCCCCACCCAATGGCGCTTCGGCCATTTCATCGAGGTCGGCCGCAACCCCCTCTACTGGGATGCCGACAACGTCTCCCTCAATGGCATCCGCTTCCTCGCCATCCAGAACTTCTACACCGAAGCACGCACCTTCATTGCCGACGACATTCACACCACATACTCTGTGCCCGCCGAATTAGTGCCGGGATACTCCAAACGCTTTCCAGAGTCATTCCGCCAGGAGCCCTACGTCGGCACCAGCTTCCTGCGCTTCAATACCGAACGCGGCCCCCTCGGCGACCCACGCGTCCGCCACGCACTGTCCCTCGCCATCGACCGCCAGGCCCTCTCCGAAAACCTCACCTTCGGATTCGAACCCGCCCTCAGCCTTACCCCGCACATGGGCGACTACAGCGGCCCCGACATGGTTCGCTTCAATCCCGAAAAAGCACGCCAACTTCTCGCAGAAGCCGGATTTCCCAACGGCGAGGGCTTCCCCTCCACCCCACCCCTGCGCCTGCTGACCAGCGGACGCGAGGCCTCACGCACCCGCGGCGAGGTGTTCCAGGCCATGTGGCGGCAACACCTCGGCATCCACATCGACCTCGAAAGCCGCGAGTGGACCACCTACCTGGCCACCGTCCAAAACAAAAATTTCGACATCGTCGACGGCGGATGGATCGGCGACTACCTCGACCCCACCACCTTCCTCCTCATGTGGACACGCGACAACGGGAACAACAACACCAACTGGTGGAGCCCCGAATACGAGGAATTCCTCCGCCTCGCCAGCATGGAAAGCGACGCCAAGGCCCGCTACCAATTGCTCTACCAAGCCGAAACCATACTCCTCGACGAAGCCCCCATCGCACCCATCACCTGGTTCGTCCGCAACTACTTCCTCCACCCCTCCGTCGAAAACTGGCACCCAAAACTCCTCGACAAACGCCCCTATAAATTCCTCCGCCTCAATCCAGATTCCTAATACAGACTCACCATTAACGAAAGCTGAAGGCTGAAACCTAAAATCCAAAATCTGAATCCTCCCCCGCCAGGCCAGCCACCCGATCGCAATCAGCCCGCCATCGCCCGCTTGACCAAATGATTATCCGACTATACAAATGGTCATGAATACCCCACCGATCGCGCCCCTGCCGGATCGTCCGATTCCGCGTCTTGCGGCGGCGGCGGCGCGCGAGCGGCTTGCCGGGTTTCCCATCCTGACGATCACGGGCCCGCGCCAGTCGGGCAAAACCACGCTCTCGCGTCTGCTTGCGCCGCACCTTCCCTACTACTCGCTTGAGGATCCGGACACCCGTGCCCTTGCCACCGAAGACCCGCGCGCCTTTCTCCGCCAGGCATCCGACGGCGCGATTCTCGACGAAGTCCAACGCGCCCCGGAACTGTTTTCCTACCTCCAGGGGGTGGTCGATGGCGACCGCCGGATGGGCCGATTCATCCTCACCGGCTCCAGTCAGTTCGAGTTGATCGAATCCATCACCCAGAGTCTTGCCGGCCGTGCCTCCATGCTCACCCTCCTGCCCTTTTCGCTGGAGGAACTTGAGGCGGCCGACCGCGCCCCGGCCACGGTCGACGAGCTGCTTTATACGGGATTGTTTCCACCGCTCCACGACCGCCCGGTCGCGCCCACCGTGTGGCTTCAGGATTACGTCGGCACCTACCTCGAGCGCGACGTCCGCCAGATTCTCCACATCCAGGACCTCGCCGCGTTCCAGCGCTTCGTGCGGTTGTGCGCCGGGCGCATTGGCCAGTTGCTCAATGTCGCCTCGCTTGCGGCGGACACCGGCATCACGCGCGTGACCGCAGAGTCCTGGCTTTCGGTGCTTCAGGCCAGCCACTTGGTTTTTCTCGTTCAGCCGTGGTTCACCAACCTCAACAAGCGGCTCATTAAAACCCCGAAACTCTACTTCTGCGACCCCGGGCTTGCCGCTTGGTTTCTCGGCGTGCGCGAGCCGAGCCACCTCACCGCCCACCCGCAGCGCGGCGCGCTTTTCGAGAACTGGGCCATCACCGAACTCCTCAAGGCGCAAACCCACCGCGGCCTCAAGCCATCGCTCCACTTCCTCCGCGACAAGGAAGGCCACGAAATCGACGCCCTCATCGAGACCGCTCCCGACACCTTCCACGCCGTCGAAATCAAATCCGGCGAAACCATCGCCGCCGACTTCTTTGGCGGGCTCGACTACTGGCGCGCCAAACTCACCCGCCAATCCCTCACACCATGGCTTATCCATGGAGGCACGACCCGCCAGCACCGCGAAAAAGCCACCGTCCTCCCCTGGAACCATCTGGCCCCGCTTGTGGAAAAGCTGACATCCTGAAATCCTGAATCCGAAAACCTCGATGCTAAAACTCATCTTCCAGCGCCTGTTGCAGGGCATTGCCGTGCTCTTCATTCTGCTCACGCTGACCTTCTTCCTGGTCCGCCAGCTTCCCGGCAACCCCTTCACCGACGAACGCGCCCTGCCGCCCCACGTCATGGAGGAACTCTCCGCGCGCTATGGCATCGACCGCCCCATCCATGTCCAATACGGCATCTACCTCACCCAGCTCGCACGCGGTGAAATGGGCCCCTCCTTCAAACGCCCCACGCGCCGCGTCAGCGAGATCATCGCCCAAAGTTTTCCCGTGTCTTTCGTCGTCGGCACCAGCGCCATGGTCCTCGCCCTGCTCATCGGCATCCCCGCAGGCGTAATCTCCGCCGTCCGCCGCAACACCGCTGTCGACTACTCCACCATGACCCTCGCCCTGCTGGGCATCTGCCTACCGACATTCGTTATCGGCCCGTTGCTTGCCAATTCCCTCGGCTTATGGACCGGGTGGTTCCCCGTCAGCGGCTGGGGCTCGCCCTTTCACATCGTTCTGCCCGCACTGACTCTCGCCCTACCCACCGGAGCCTACATTGCCCGCCTCACCCGCGGCGGCATGCTCGACATCCTCTCCCAGGATTTCATCCGCACCGCCCGCGCCAAGGGCCTGCCCGAACGCACCATCCTCATCCGCCATGCCCTTCGCGGCGGCCTCGTGCCCGCCATCGCCTACCTCGGCCCCGCCTACGCCGTGATCATCAGCGGCTCCTTCGTCGTCGAAACCATCTTCCAGCTCCCCGGCATGGGCCAGCACTTCGTCAATGCCCCCGGCGACCGCGACTACATGCTCATCCAGGGCATCGTTCTTTTCTACGGCATCCTCATCGTCGCCGCCAACCTCTCCGCCGACCTCCTCCAAATGTGGCTCGACCCACGCAGCCGCGCCGCCGCCTGAGCCCACACTCTTCAACCCATCCGCCCCCCGCATGACCACCACCACCATCGACCACGCCGAAAACGTCGAAAAAGGAAGCTCCCTCTGGCACGACGCCTGGCTGCGGCTGCGCAAAAACCGCATGGCCATGGGAGGCCTGATCTTCTTCACCGCCATCACCCTGCTCTGCTTCCTCGGCCCCCTCGTGCTCCGCCTCCCCGACCCCAACGCCCTAGACCTCGAAGCACGCCTCCAGAGCCCCAGCGCACAGCACCTCCTCGGCACCGACCACCTCGGCCGCGACATGCTCGCACGCGTGCTCGACGGCGGCCAAATCTCCCTCCTCGTCGGCCTCGTCACCACCGTCATGGTCGTCATCATCGGCGTGCTCTACGGAGCCATCAGCGGCTACGCCGGCGGACGCACCGACGCCACCATGATGCGCCTCGTCGATGTCCTCTACGCCCTGCCCTTTCTCGTCATCGCCATTCTCTTCTCCCTCTGGGTCGAATCCCACGTCGGCACACTCACTGCATGGATCATGGAAACCACCAACAGCGAAAGGGACCGCGTGTTCCGCATCACCTCGCTGCTGCCCGTATTCATCGCCATCACCGCCCTCGCATGGCTCACCATGGCGCGAATCGTCCGCGCCCAAGTCATCGGCCTCCGCCACCGTGAATTCGTAGAAGCCGCGCGATCGCTGGGCCTCGGCCACACCCGCATCCTCTTCCGCCACATCCTCCCCAACTCCCTCGGCCCGGTGATCATCTACGCCACCCTCACCGTCCCCGCCGTCATGCTCTTCGAAGCCGTGCTCTCCTTCCTCTCACTCGGCGTCCAACCCCCCAACAGCTCCTGGGGAATCCTCATCAAAGAAGGTGCCGACCGCATGGACGTCACCCCAGCACTCCTCCTCTGGCCCGCCCTCTTCTTCTCCTCCACCCTCCTCGCCCTCAACTTCCTCGGCGACGGCCTCCGCGACGCCCTCGACCCCCAAAGCTCAAAGGACTGA
>SLCJ01000058.1 GCA_007125835.1 Verrucomicrobiales bacterium
CCGAAATAGCATCCCAACCTGGAAATCCGAATCATTCACTTTATCATGAACAAACTGCACAACTCAATGGGTCGGGCCCTTCGCGGGCGTGTGACCGGATCGCTGGCCGGTGTCGGGGCCGCAGCCTGTCTGGCCGCCTCTCCTCTAACCCTTGCGGCGGAGGATAAAAACCTGCTGCTCATCGCGGGGCCCGACAGTCACGGGCCGCGTGCCCACGAGCACGAGGCGGGCATGAAGCTGTTCGCTGAAAGCCTTGAGGGCGTCGAAGGCTTGACCGTTACGGTAGTGGCCGGTGGCTGGCCCGAGGATGAAGGGCTGATCGCCCAGGCCGACGCGGTGGTATTCTACGCCGATGGATTCGGCGGGCATCCCGCAATCCAGGGCGAACGCATGGCCCTTCTTCAGGCGCGGATCGACCAAGGGATGAGCATAGGCATGGTGCATTTCGCCGTGCACGTGCCCGCCGAGCGCGGCGGAGCCGAGTTCCAGAATTGGATTGGCGGGTATTATGAGGACGGCTTCTCCGTGAATCCGATGTGGACGGCCGAAATCCGCCCACACTCCTCGCACCCCATCACCCGCGGCGTTGGCGAATTTTCCGTGCACGACGAGTGGTATTTCAACATGCGCTTCCGCGAAAACATGGAAGGCGTGACGCCGGTGCTCGTGGCCACCCCCTCCGACGAGACACGCGACGGTCCCTACGTGCATCCTCCCGGCCCCTACCCGCACATCCAGGCCGAAAAGGGGCGCGAGGAAGTGCTGATGTGGGCTGTCGAAAGACCGGACGGTGGACGCGGTTTCGGATTCACCGGCGGGCATTTCCACTCCAACTGGCATGTCCCGGAAAAACGCCGCGTTGTGCTCAATGCCATGCTCTGGCTCGCCGGCATCGAGGTGCCGGAAAACGGCGTGCCATTTGAAGTGGATCCCGAAGCCGAAATCGGCCGCTGAATTTCCGCAAGCCCCCGCTAAAACGATCCTCCATCCCCTACCAACACAAACACACCTCGCACACACCATGCAATCGAACGAAGAGTTGAAGCAACGCAGGGGCGTCTCACGCCGAGACATGATCCGCGGGGCCGCCGCTGCCGCCGCCGGAGGAACCTTCCTGACCGGAGCCGCTTGCCAGACGGCGGGAGCGCCGGGGCTTGGCGCACGGCGGTTGAATGGCCGCATCAACCACTCCGTGGTCTCGTGGCCTTTCCAGGTGTTTGGCGAGGAATGGGAGCTGCCGGAACTGTGCCGCGTGGCCGTCCGCCTCGGAGCCCGAAGCGTCGAACTGGTCGGCCCAGAGGGCTGGGAAGAACTGGCCCGCCACGACCTCGACTGCGCGATCTCGCCCAACGGCATGCCCGGCGAACCTTACGTCAAGGGACTTAACAACCCGGCATACCAACGCGAGGTGATCGCAAGCACGCGCCGGGTGATCGAGGCCGCCGCCGAGGCTCCCGTCAAAGTGTCCGCCGTGATCGCCTTCACCGGATTTGCCTGGCGAGACGTGGACAACCACGCCGCCGGAGTGATCGACCCCGAAGAAGGCGCACGCCATACCGTGGACGGGCTCAAGCAACTGGCCCGCCTGGCCGAGCGACATAACATCGAGGTTCACGTCGAACACCTGAATAGCCGGGTCGAGGGCGATAATTTCCGCGGCCACCCTGGCTATCAAGGAGACCATGTCGACTACTGCGTCGACATCCTCCGCCGCGTCGGCTCGGAAAAAGTAAAACTGCTTTTTGATGTCTACCATGTCCAGATCATGGACGGAGACCTCATCGCCCGGATTCGCGAGTTCGGAACCGACATCATTGGCCACGTCCACACCGCCGGTGTCCCCGGGCGCCGCGAACTGGATCAGAAGCAGGAAATTTTCTACCCACCCGTGATGGAGGCCCTGCTCGAAATCGGCTACACGGGCTACGTCGGACACGAATTCATCCCTACCCGCGACCCCGTCAAAGGCCTGCGCGAAGCCATCGCCGTGTGCGACGTGTGACCTGTCTCGGTGATCCTGCCGTTGAGGTAGGCCGCCCTGCCGGTGGTATTCTGCCGTTGCCAGATCGTGCCATTCGATCAACCCTCCAGACGTGCCGAAACGGCCCGACAGGATTTCCCGGGGTGTGACGTTTTGTCGCATGGCAGGTGGGTGGCGGCTTGGCTTTTGCGGCATTCTCTCTCTTATTTCATTGAAAACCAATGATTTGCGAGGCTTCGCTTTGGGGTGCGCCGGGTTTCGGGTCTGGCACGGGAGTTGCAGAATCAAAAGACAAGGATGCGGTGAATGCCGCCTCCGAATTGTGAAACCTGAAACGAAAGGAGAATGAAACCATGAAAATGATTCGCAGAGAAAATCCTTGGTCCCCGGGGCCGTTTCTGGGCGACATGTGGATGGAGCGGGCGCTGCGCGACTTCGCGCCTTTTACCCGCTGGTTCGGCTCGATGGACCCGTTTGCCAACAATGCCTACCGCAGTGTGGCGGGCGACCTGTATGAAGACGACCACCACTACCACGTAAGGGTGGAGATCCCCGGCGCACGGCCGGAGGAGGTGGAGGTGAAGATGGAGAAGGAAATGCTCCACATCTCCTTCCAGCGCAATGAGGAGAATGGCGGGGGAGCGGTTTCGCTCGCACGCTCGTTCGCCCTGCCCGGCCCGGTGGATGTTGATTCCATCAAGGCCAAACTTTTGGATGGCATCCTGACCGTCTCGCTTCCGCGTTCGCCCGAGAGCAAACCCCACGTGATCCCGGTCGAGTGAGGCCGGTGTACTTGGGGATCAAACGCAACGATCAACTCAAACCCACAATAAAGCCATGAACGAATCCTCAATTGCAACCAAAGACAACGCCGCGCGGGAGGACGTAGCGGTGACCCATTCCGACGAGACCGGCCCAATTCAGTCCTTGCCGGTGGTCCGCCCGCGACACCATCTCTGCGAGGCAGACGGCGCCTGGGAGGTAGCCGTGGTGCTACCCGGCGTCACACGCCAGGACATCGATGTGCGCTTCGAAGACGAGACGCTTGAGATCAGCGCCACCCGGCGCGTGGACGTGCCTGAGGGCTGGCGTCCCCTGCGGCGGGAAATCCCGGCCTGCCGTTTTCTCCTCGAACTGACAGTGCGCGTCCCAGTCGACCGTGACGCCGTGTCCGCCCGACTTGAGAACGGTCTGCTCACCCTCCGCCTGCCCAAGCGCGAAGAAGCGAAGCCTCGCCGCATCGCTGTTGAGTGACACCCCGCACTTCGGCCCGCCCGCCGACAAGAGGCGGAAACCTGCGGCCGCCCCTCCAAAAGGGGGCGGCCGCTCGGTGTATTCTGCCATCCGCCACGGTGCGACGCCTAGTGGGGCGTGTTTGCAACTGCCTCCCGGATTGCTGACGGATGCGTTGTGGCTGCGATCCTTGGTCGCAGCCAAGGATGGGAGGCGAAGGAGATTCGCCGTTCCCTGGACCCCTTGGACATGTCCAAGCCTTTCGTTGCGGCGGGGCGACATTTCGCCCCGATCCAAAGCGGCGACGTGCCCGCCGCAATCCAGTCATCCTCGCACGCCGAATGACCTCACGGTCATGTCACGCTCACTCCTTTCGTTCTTGTCCCACAAACGGCATTACCATGTTTTGCCGTGCCATGAGGTCAGCCAACCTTCCTCCAGATCAGGAAGTCTGCTCGGTAGGGTGGGGCCGGGTGTGTTCGTGGAAGGAATTGGGAAAAAGAAGGTGCCACACCCCTGTAAGCCGGATTCTGTCCCCCTCGCCGAGGCGAGGATGTGCGACCATTTCTCTTTCCACCCATGGGGCGGAACCCTGCGGGCAGGGTGCGACTAATACCCGGAGTCATGGTCCGCCGACCGAAGCCGGTGGACCGCCGGACAGGCTGCCCGTTTCCCCTGTTCTGTCTTGCTCCGCGCGGGGTTTGCCATGCCTCCCGGGTTGCCCCTGAGAGCGGTGGGCTCTTACCCCCCCTTTTCACCCTTACCCGGTGCCCCTTGGTCTTGCGACCGGTGGCACCTGGCGGTTTGTTTTCTGTGGCACTTTCCATGACCGGGGCCGCTGTCTCCCCGACCCCCCGGCTTTCACCGGGCGCGCTGCCTTGTGGAGTCCGGACTTTCCTCTCGCTTGCGCGAGCGGTCGCCCGGGGTGTGGCGTTGTGAAGATACCATGCTGCAAGGTTCGGCGCAAGGCCCGTTGCCGGCACCCGCCAGCTCCCCGGCCCTAAGGCCGCCACAACACAAAGCCGGATTCTTGACAACCAAAAATCTAGCCCAGGCCATAAAACTACAATGTGTTGCGTAAGCGGTCATGGCCTGCGCCACCGACTCGCGGCCGCAGCCGCACAGCATCCTCTGTAGCGGCTGTTAAATTTTGCCTTCTGTTAAATTTTGCCTTCCATAATTTTCTTGAAATTTTCTTCGTGGATGCGATGGTTTGCAAGCTCAAGCCGAAACCCAAGCCCGAAAGGAAGAATCTGCCATGCCGAATTTGCGTCAAAACATTGTAACTGAGGGAGTTCCGCAGGTGTTTCACTGTGTGAGCCGTTGTGTGCGGCGGGCGTTTCTGTGCGGGGAGGATGCGTATTCAGGTCGCAGCTACGAGCACCGGCGGGGGTGGTTGCGGGAGCGGTTGCGGGAGTTGAGCGAGCAATTTGCGGTGGATGTGTATGC
>SLCJ01000146.1 GCA_007125835.1 Verrucomicrobiales bacterium
CCGCCCTAGTGTGCCGCGACGTGTCGCAGCATTGGATCGGGGCGACTTGTCGCCCCGAATGAAAGTTCGGACACGTCCGAGCAGTCCAGAAAGCCAGCTTGCAATCGGCAGGCATGGATCGCAACGCTGGGTGTTGCCATCTGACCACCAAACGTCCTGAAAGGACGCCTGCCAGTGACCTGCCACCGGACGACTCAACTCAATATTGGCAGGCATGGATTGTGGTTTGGGCATAGATTGTGGTTCAGGCATGGATTGTGGTTTCGAGCATGCGCGGCGTCGAAAAAAATGCATCCGCCGGGCAATTTCGTGCTGGACGGAAGGCTTGTCTTGCGATATGCCACAGGCTGACGCCGCGAGCCGGGCTGTTCCGGTCCCTTCGCAGGGGAAACACGTGAGCGTTCTACCATCCCAAAATCCGTCATGACCTCTCTCGCCAGTGTCGTTCAGTTGGAAACCCTCGACTATACCATCATCGGCATCTTTTTTGCCGTGGTGATTTCCATAGGGATTGCCGCCTCCAAATTTGCCGGCAAAAGCTCGACCAACTTTTTCCTCGGCGGGCGCATGATGCCGTGGTGGCTGCTGGGCATCTCGATGGTAGCCTGCACTTTTTCGGCAGACACTCCGAACTTGGTGACCGACATCGTGCGGACCAGCGGCGTGTCGGGCAACTGGGTGTGGTGGGCGTTCCTGCTCACCGGCATGCTGACGGTGTTTATCTACGCCAAACTATGGCGGCGCTCGGAGGTGGTGACCGATCTTGAGTTTTACGAGCTGCGCTACAGTGGCAAGGCGGCGGCCTTCCTGCGCGGGTTCCGGGCCATCTACCTGGGTGTGTTTTTCAACTGCGCGATCATGGGCGCGGTCGGTCTCGCGGCAATCAAGATCGGCCAGGTGATGTTTGGCCTCACGCCGATCGAATCGATCATCTACGCTTCGGTCGCGGTGGCAATTTACGCGACGCTCGGTGGGCTGACCGGCTGCATCTGGGCCGACCTGTTCCAATACACGCTGGCCATGGTGGGCGCGATTTGGGCGGCGGTGATCGCGCTTCAGCATCCGAGTGTGGGTGGGTTGGAGGGCTTGTTCTCGGCCATCCCGGCGGAGAAGCTGTCAATTTTCCCGCCGATGAACACACCCGAGCAATTTTGGGGTGTGTTTGTGCCGGTGCTGTTGATTCCGATCGCGGTCCAGTGGTGGAACGTGTGGTATCCCGGGGCGGAGCCGGGCGGTGGCGGTTACATTGCCCAGCGGATGCTCTCGGCGAAAAATGAGAAGCATGCGATCGGCGCGACGATGTTCTTCAATTTCATGCACTATGCGATCCGCCCGTGGCCCTGGATCATCGTGGCGCTGGCCTCGCTCTTGGTCTTCCCGACGTTGGATTCGATTCATGAGCAGTTCCCCAACATTGAGGAGCAGTATTTGCGGGATGACATTGCCTATCCTGCGATGATGACACTGCTGCCCACCGGGGTGTTTGGTCTGGTGGTGGCGGGATTGATCGCGGCCTACACCTCGACCATCGGCACCCACCTGAACTGGGGGTCTTCCTATGTGGTGAACGATTTCTACAAGCGCTTCCTGAACCCGGATGCAAGCGAGAAAAACATGGTGCTTGTGGGTCGCATCACCACGCTCGGCCTGATGGTGCTGGCCGCGATCGTGGCGCTTAATTTCAACAATGCCAAGCAGGCATTCGACGTGCTGCTTCTGATTGGCGCGGGCACAGGCCTGATCTACATCCTGCGTTGGTTCTGGTGGCGGATCAACGTCTGGAGTGAGGTGTCCGCAATGATTGTCTCCTTTATTGTAGCCTTCACCTTTCTCGTGCTCAACAACACGCTGGGTGCCGGTTCCGAGCACTGGTTCTTCAAGAGCCACTGGCAGCTGCTGATGGGAATTAGCATCACCAGCGTGTGCTGGGTCACGGTGACCTTGCTTACCCCGCCGGCCGACAAGGAGACGCTCAAGGCCTTCGTGCGCAAGACGCGCCCGGGCGGCCCGGGCTGGAAGCACATCGAGGACGAGATCGTGGCCGAGGGCGGGCACCGCGTAAATGGCCGTCTGGGGCTCAAGGTGCTGTGCATCTTCCTCGGGGCCTTTGCAGTCTGGGGTTCGCTGTTTGGCATTGGTTCGCTGCTCTACGGCAATCCGATGTTCTCAATCGCGCTCTTCGGTGTTGCGGCGGCAAGCATGGTCATCATCTTCCGCACCTGGGAAGTGATCAGCGGCAGTGACGGCTGATTGCCTGCTCTAAAGAACCGGGGCTTGCGCTGCGCGTTGGCATCCGGTTATGTGTGCGATGGCGGAGAACCATGGCGGGGATGAGGTGCTTGCGGGAGATGTCGAGCGCGTCACCTATTTCAACGAGGACAACGGATTCGCCGTGCTGCGTGTGGCGGTTCAGCGTCACCGGGAGCCGGTGACGGTGACCTGCCGTGTGGTGGCGGTGCGCGCCGGGGAGAGGTTGCGGGCGCGTGGGCGCTGGGTGGAGGACAAGCAGTTTGGGAGGCAGTTCAAGGCGGAGGACGCGCATTTGTCGGAACCCCATTCGGCCGAGGGGCTGGTGCGTTTTTTAAGCAGCGGCATGATCGACGGCGTGGGGCCGAAGCTGGCGGAGAGGATTGTGGCAAAGTTCGGCGCGGATGTGTTGCGCGTGCTGGACAAGGAGTCGGCGCGGCTGGAGGAGGTGGATGGAGTGGGGCGCAAGAAGCGGCGCGAGATCAAGGAATCGTGGGAGCGGCAGCGCGCGGTGCGGGAGGTGATGGTTTTTCTTCATGCGCACGGGGTGTCGGCAGCGCGGGCGCAGCGGATTGTGAAAATGTATGGCGAGGAGGCGCGGGAGGTGGTGGAGAAAAGTCCGTATCGCCTGGCAGAGGATATTTTCGGGATTGGGTTCCGCACGGCGGATGAGTTGGCGGGGCGGTTGGGTTTGGGGAGTGATTCGGCGGAGCGTTTGGAGGCGGGTTTGCGGCATGTGTTGCAGCGTGCGCGGGACGAGGGGCACTCGGGTTTGCCGCGGCAGCGTCTCGTGGCGGTGGGGGCCGAATTGCTCGGGGTGGACGAAGGTCCTGTGGCGGCGGCGGTGGATTCGCTTGTGGCGCGGGGAGGCGCTGTGGAGAACGCGGCGGGAGGCGCGGGCCCGCTGGTGTATCTGCCCGATTTGCTGCGCGCCGAGACGAGGGTGGCGCGGGAGTTGCACGGACGGGTGGCGGAGGTACCGCTCTGTGAGGATGGCGATGCCTTGTTGGAGCGGATCGAAGCGAAGGAGGGAATGGAGCTGGCCGAGGGCCAGCGCGCGGCGCTGCAACTGACGATGCGCGAGCGTGTGGCGGTGATTACCGGGGGACCGGGGGTGGGCAAAACCACGGTGCTGCGTTGCTGGCTGCGGATGATGCAGTCGCAGCATTTGCATTGCGTGCTGGCGGCCCCGACAGGGCGGGCGTCGCGGCGGCTTGCCGAGGCGGCGGGCGGCGAGGCGTCGACGCTGCATCGCCTGTTGCAGTATCAGCCGGCGCATGGATTCACGCGCCATCGCGGGAATCCGTTGGAGGGGGACTGCTTTGTGGTGGATGAAGTTTCGATGGTGGATTTGCCGCTGATGGCGGCCTTTCTCTCAGCGGTGCCGACCGAGGCGCGGATTCTTTTTGTCGGAGATGCGGATCAATTGCCATCGGTGGGGCCAGGGAGTGTGCTGGCTGACATGCTGTCCTGGGAGGGCATGCCGGTGGCGAGGATGACCGAGGTTTTCCGTCAGGCGGCAAGCAGCCGGATTGTTTCGGCCGCGCATGAGATTCGGCAGGGCCGGGTGCCCGATCTCGAGCCGAAGGCCGGGCAGGATTGCATTTTTCTGCCGCGCGATGACGCGGAGTCGACCCTCGCCACGCTGCTGCACTTGGTGGGCGAGCGGCTGCCCAAAGGGCTGGATCTGGATGCCCTGCAGGATATCCAGGTGATCACGCCGATGAACCGCGGCGTGCTCGGCACGGCGACGCTGAATCGTGAATTGCAGCGGACACTGAATCCGGCCGATCCCTTTAAACGGGAGATCGAGCGTTTTGGGCAGTTGCTACGGCGGGGCGACAAGGTGATCCAAGTGCGCAACAACTACGACAAGAACGTTTTCAACGGCGACATCGGACGTGTGGCTGAGATTGAGGAGGATCCGGCCCGGGTGTGGGTTCGCTTCGAGGAGGGAAAGCCGCCGGTGGAGTATCTGGCCGACGAGCTGGATGAGTTGCGCCTCGCGTATGCGATCACCATCCACAAGAGCCAGGGATCGGAGTTTCCCGTGGTCGTACTGGCTTTGGATACCTCGCATTTCATGTTGCTGAGGCGCAGGCTGCTCTACACCGGCCTGACGCGCGGCCGCAGGCAGGTGGTGGTGGTCGGCCGGACCAAGGCATGGGAAACGGCGGTCAGGCAGGATGGCGACCAGGCGCGCTTCGGGCTGCTCGGAGCCCGGCTCAGACATTCTGACCGGCGCTCGTAAGGTAGAGCCCGTCCCAGATGAAGCGGGAGCTAGTGGGACAAAGGATTGAGCAACAAAATTTAAAAATTCTGCCAATTCAAAAATTTTGCCCAAGGTCAAAAATTTTGCCTGCCAACATTTAGTTGATTATTTGGTTGGGAATTCAAAAATTTTGCCTGCCAA